>CAJWSQ010000229.1 GCA_913045895.1 uncultured Flavobacteriales bacterium
CGAAGATTAGGATTAATGTTAATGGATGATTTAAGATCTTTTTATCAATACCTTTGAAAAGCGCATAAAGAACAAACACTCCAAAAAGTGTATATTCAAGCAATTCAGAAGGTAATGACAAGCTCATACCTGTTCCTGGAATGGTTGCAACAACAGAAACTGGAATTAGCGCTATGGTTAGCAAATAAACCCATTTCTTATGAAAAGCAACCACATAAGAAGAGATACCAAGGAAAACAAGTAAAATAGTTCCAACAATCACACGCTCACTGCCAAAATACAAGCCATAGCTCATACCCACAGCAATTAACAATGGTAGTAGATATATAATCCATTTATTTTGGAGTAGCGTCTTCAATAGTTATAAGATTGATTCAAGCTTCTTCTTCCAAACTAAAAAAGCAAGTGTTCCAATGGTTGCTAACAAAGCTCCGATTATTGCATTGATTGTGTTTTTGGGGAACACTTTTTTATAATTGGGGGAGGCGTACTCAACCACATAGTTATGTAAAAACGGTTTTTTGGAAGCATCCAAAGCTTGTTCATAATCAATCTTTTTGGCTGATGCCTGAGCTTGATAAATTCGATAATCTCGAATCAATTTTTCCAATTCTTTACTATCTACAAACTCGTTATCAACGTAACTTTCTTTAGGTAAGTTATTGATGTAATTCGTAATTAAGTTCTTGCTTAAGGTGGTGTCTTTTAATGTATATATTCTATCAACGATTTGATCCACTTTTCTCTGATCGTCTTCATATCGTGTTTTGAAATAATTCAATTCTCGATCGATATTCTCTTTAAAAACAGATTCTTTTTGGTGATTTACTACATCAATGATATAGTTTACAACATGAGCTGCCAATTCTGGATCTTTAAATTGGGCTTCTATAATAACAGATAGGTAAGGAGAGCGCATAAAACTAACATCGTTGTCAAAGTCTTCATTTAATTGATCCTTCCAACGGATATCAGAAGAATCAACTTCGTAATAAGAAGCCAAATCAAAATGATTAATAACGCTGTCTCTTACATTAGATGATTCTAACATTTGAATTAAATGTTCTACCTCTAATTCATGTCCAAATTGAGGGTTTTCTATGAGTTTATCTCTTACGTATGAATTAGGAGGATATACAATCCCTGTAGATTTGAATTGTTTAGGAAGTAAAAAAGAAACCGTTCCCGTTACTATTCCTCCAATGATAAATGCAATTATCAAAGCTTTACGGTTGGCATATAAAAAGCGAAAAACATCAACGCTATCTTTGTTTTCGTCTTCGAATAGTGACATTTAGTTAAGTTTAGGGTAAATATACAATTCTGGAAGTTGTATTATTGATTGATTTAGACGACAAATATGACTTAAAAGTACCATCGATGCTCCAAAAAATATCTGCTATAATTTTCCTAGGGTTTGTAAGTTGTTTGTCAGGCTTTTCACAAACGTACAATCGCCCCACCAACAATGAACTTCAACCCTATGAGTTTCAAATGTCTGATTCAACTTTTGATCAGTATACATTATTATCACCGTTTCATATCAATGGTGTACAACCCGGATCAACTATACCAAGTAACTTGATGATTCTGGATGAGAATGGGTATGTAGTTTGGTATTATTCTCAGTTAGGCATTTTATATACCGATTTCAAATTCGACTCTCTTATAAATGCATTTTTCACATTTACTACGGAATCTGGATTTACATCATCTGCACTGATAGACACTAATTTTGAATTTATAGACTCACTAAACACAGTTAACTCAGTTGATATAGACCCACATGATTTTATATCATTCCAGAATGGGAATTACCTGTTAATGGGAGTGAAAGACAGTGTTTTTGATCTAAGTAACTTTTCATTTTCAGGAATGCAAGGCGATACAAACACCCATGTAGTTTGTAATATTTTACAAGAATTTTCATCATCCAATCAATTGGTTTGGGAATGGAATAGTTGTGATGAATTACATCCAACTGAAAGTTACACGGATGCTTTTGGATATAATGCTGCGGGGTTTGATTACGCTCATATCAATTCTGTAAAAGAATTTGATGAGCACAGTGTAATCATATCATTCAGACACCTTAATAGTGTGGTGAATGTAAACCGAAATACGGGTTCGGTAAATTGGAGGTTAGGAGGAATGCAAAGTGATTTCACTTTTACTAATGACTCTGGTTTTTCTGGTCAGCACGATGCCCAAGTAAATAATGGATTAATTACTTTGTTTGACAATGGCAATATGTCTTCAAATCCTCAAACTTCAAGAGCGGTATCTTATCAATTAGACACTGTAAATTGGACTGCTAATTTAGTTGATGAATTTGTACGTCAACCAATAACTTACGGAATGGCTATGGGGAGTTACTCGTTATCTCATTCTTTCCAATCGGTGAATTATGGTTTGATTTACCGACCAAGCCCAAATGTGGTATACCTTAATGATCAACAAAACGAAATTGGATCTCTTGTTTTTGCTGATTCTGTAATGTCCTATAGGGCAGATTTATTTCATCCAGAATTTGATTTTCACAGACCAGATATAGAGTGTGTTGAGATTGGTGGAAATCAGTTCTTACAAGTAGAAGGAGATTATTCTGAATATACCTGGTCTAGTGGAGAGACATCAAAAGAAATCATTCCTGTTATAAATCAAGAATATCAAGTATGGGTTAAGAAGGGAATTGGCAAAGTGGGATCATATCCAGTTATCTATACAGAAGATTATTGTTTAACCAACTCAACACATGAAGTTGAATTAGCGATAAAGTCTAAAGAACTTGAATATATCGTTGATGTATATGGCCGGATAATAGAGAAGCCTGTAATTGGATCATTCTACATTTACATTTATGATGATGGCTCGGTTGAAAAAAAGGTTTTTTACCCATAAAAAAAGCGAGCTGAGAAAACTCAACCCGCTTCATCTTACAACCAAACCTCTACCTTATTGAATTTTAACTGTTTTTGTGTTCACAGTTTCATTCACAAAGTAGATTTTCTTCGTACTGTAATCGGCATCTGTTATATCGCAAGCTGTTGCTTGAATCATACCGTAATCTGTTGCTCCTAAACCACTTAATTCAGCAGCCGTAAATTCCATAGATGTAGTAGTTGGACCACCAACTTTAATGATGTAATCATCTGCTCCGTAAATAGCATAATAGATGGAATCTGCTCCAGTTACATATTCATCAAGGGTTAGCGTGTAGCTTTGGCTTGTATTTACGTTACCGCTAGATACTACTGGATTTGAAGGGAAATTGCTGTGAGTATAAATTACAGCTGTAAAATTAGCAGATCCACTAACTTCCCATTTAGCTCCATCAGTAAAGTCAATTCCATTGGGGTTAGCTAAACCTGGAGTATATACATAAGCAAACTGACCTTGTCCGGGATTTGTGTTTTTAGATAATCGGTTGCTGTTGCAATCAACAGTTCCTGCATCTGTTAATACATTGAAATCTCCAGTAGTTTCAGTGAAAAAACCAACAGCCGTCCCAACAACCGTTTCAATTGGCATTGGCATAATTGGACTAGAAGTAATTGAAACTGTTTTAATACCTACTAATACAGCATCAGCATCGCTGTTATTTGGGTAAACTGGGTCTGGTGCAGGGGGAGTTGGAGTTGGTTCTGGATCTGTCTGCGTTGTTTCATCCTCATCTTTCTCACAAGATGTATTCAATGTTAAGGTTGTAAGTGCAAGGAATGCAAGTGTAATTGTTCTGTAAAAGACTTTCATAGTTACTTTGGTTATAGTTCTGAATGCCAAATTAATAACATGAAAATTTGCTGGTTTTACGGTATTCAACGTAAATCAACTACGTAAAATACCGTATAAAAAAAGCCGCTCCTTTTCAGAAGCGGCTCTAATCAACACTGAATAAATGATTTATTCGTCTTTTGGTTCATCTTTAGCACTTTGCTGTGCTTTCTTTTTGGGTTTTGAAACCTTCAAATTGATACCATCTTTTTCTTTATTGACATCAGCTTCAACGGTATCGCCTTCATTCAATTTATTCTGAATGATCTCTTCAGCGATATTGTCTTCTAAATACTTCTGGATAGCTCTTTTAAGTGGACGAGCACCAAATTGCTCATCAAATCCTTTTTCAGCTATAAAGTCTTTAGCAGCTTTCGTTAATTTCAATTGGTAACCCAAGTCGCTGATACGTTGGTAAACATGAGCCAACTCGATATCGATAATTTTGTGAATGTCTTCTTTCTTCAATGAGTTGAATAAGATCACATCATCAATACGATTCAAGAATTCAGGAGCAAAGCTACGTTTCAATGCTTTTTCAATCACACCTTTAGCTTCAGAGTCTGCATTTTCAACTTTTGCAGCTGTACTGAAACCAACACCTTGACCAAAGTCTTTCAATTGGCGTGTACCAATGTTAGATGTCATGATGATGATGGTATTCTTGAAATCTACCTTGCGACCTAAACTGTCAGTTACTTGACCATCGTCTAAGATTTGCAACAAGATGTTGAATACATCTGGATGCGCTTTCTCGATTTCGTCTAATAAAACAACAGAGTAGGGGTGTCTTCTTACTTTTTCAGTAAGCTGTCCACCTTCTTCATATCCAACATATCCTGGAGGCGCCCCCACTAATCTGGATACTGCAAATTTCTCCATGTATTCGCTCATGTCGATACGAATCATGTTGTCTTCTTTATCGAACAAGTATTTCGTCAATACTTTAGCCAATTGCGTTTTACCAACACCAGTAGG
>CAJWSQ010000230.1 GCA_913045895.1 uncultured Flavobacteriales bacterium
AACAACAAGTTGAATTAAAGAACTCCGCTCAAATTAAAAATACACCCATCCAATTTGACTTTGGTGGTTTCATCAGACACGATGCGATGTTTGATACACGACAAACAGTTGATGTTCGTGAGGCAGCTGTGGTTCTTTGGGGAAAAGATGAAAACCGCGATCCCAATGGAGTAGATTTAAACGATGCTACTCAATTCCAAATGCTTGGTATCTTATCTAGAGCTGGAGTTAAAATTTCTGGTCCAGATGTATTAGGTGCTAAAGCCAAAGGATACTTAGAAGGTGATTTTTTCGGAAATGCCGAAGGTGGAATTAACGAATTTCGTTTACGACATGCATGGGTAACCTTAGATTGGAAAACAACTCAATTAGGATTTGGTCAGTTTTGGCATCCACTAACAATCCCTGAATTATTCCCTTTAACGGTAAACTTTAGCGGTGGTGCTCCATACATGCCTTACAACCGAAATCCTCAAATTCGTTTGACTCAAAAATTGGGTAAATTCAATTTAATGTTGGCTGCTGTTTCACAGCGTGATTTCACCTCAAATACAGAGCCTTACATCTTAGCAAGCGTTCCTTCAGGTCATTTACAAGTGAATTTCAAAACAGAAAAATTCACTATTGGTTTAGCTGGACATTACGAGCACATTCGCCCAACATTGAGCTCTGGTGATGGAAACTGGTATTCTAACGAGCGCTTAAATAGCGTTACTGCAATGGCTTATGCCAAATTGAAAACAAAGCCAGTAACTATTCGTGCTGAGGCTACTCTAGCTCAAAATGGTGCTTCATTTGTTATGTTGGGAGGCTACGCTGGTTACACGCTTCCTGGTGAAATTGAAACGTATAGCACTATGAACACACAGGCATACTGGATTGATATTGCTGCCAACACCAAGAAAGTTGTTCCAGGTTTATTTGTTGGTTACAGCCAAAACGATGGTGCAACTGATCCCGTTGAAACAGCTGGAGTTTCTGCTCAAACTTACGGCTTAACCTCATTGGTTGGCGGTATTGGTGCTGGCGATGGTGCAAGAACTATCAATCACATTTACCGCATTGCTCCACGTGTAGATTTCCCAGTGAATAATTTCATGTTCAGAACTGAAGTTGAATACTCTTTAGCTGAATGGGGAGATGCAGATTTAAGCGGTTTAGCTACAGCCAACAAATTTGATGCAGTTAACTGGCGATTCATTTTCGCTACTGTCTATAAATTTTAATTCAATGCCATGAATTAAGTCCATACCAATCAGTCAAATACCCTTGTCATAAAATGAATACTTCAAATAAATGGTTTGCCCTAGCCATCATACTAGTAGCTCCACTGCTATCGGTTATCGATGTGTATATTGTAAACATGGCCTTGCCCGCTATTAAAGATCAATATGCCACAACAAATAGCAATACCGAGTTAGTAATCAGCTCATACTTAGTTGGATATTGCGTCTTTCTGGTAACTGGCGGTAGAGCTGGAGATTATTTTGGTAGGAAGAAAATGTACATCCTAGGGATGTTCTTCTTCACGCTTACATCTGCCTTATGCGGATGGTCTCCAACCATATATTCGTTAATTGTCTTTCGTTTTTTTCAGGGGGTTTCGGCTGCTGTTATGATACCACAAACCCTCACCATGATTCAGCTCTATTTTGCTGAACCGAAAGAAAGAAACACAGCTTTTGGATTTTTTGGAATCACTTTAGGTATTGCCTCCATTTTGGGGCAATACCTTGGTGGTTTTTTTGCTGGTCATCATTTTATTGAAGAAAGTTGGCGACTCATATTTTTCATCAACCTACCGTTTGGAGCTATAGCCTGCTTGCTCTCTATTTTATATCTGAAAGAATCTCAACAAAATACCGACAGCAAATTTGATGTTGCCGGTGTTTGGCTTTTAGTAACAGCACTTGGTTCGTTGATCTACAGCTTGACAAAAATTCCTGAAGAAGGTCTTTCTGCTGAAATCAATGTTTTGCTTATCATCTCAAGCATTTTCTTTTTCATTTTTTGGAAAAATCAGAAGAAGAAAACAGATCAAAACAAAGCCCCCCTCCTCAACACCACTTTATTCAACATCAAGAGTTTCAATTTTGTACTCCTAGTAGTTTTATTCTTTTTTGGTGCTCACAATTCTTACTTATTGATTTGTGCTATCCAGTTTCAAGACACCTTAGGAATTGATGCGTTAGTATCTAGTCAATACTTTACATTCAACGGAATTGGCTTCTTAATTTCATCCATGATTGCATTCAAATTACTGCACAAATGGGGAATTAAATTGTTGATTACTGGCTGTATTTTGATGATCATTTCACTGGTTTTGCAAACCATCACTTTACACGATAAAGCATTCATCCCAATGATTCCAGTTTATCTGTTGATTTACGGATTGGGACAAGGTGCTTTACTTCCATCTATTTTGAATTATGCACTCCGTAAAATCCCAGCACAACACGCTGGTTTAGCAGGTGGTGTTTATTCAACCGTTCAGCAATTTTCATCAGCACTGGGAATTAGCATCATCGGTAGTGTGTTTTTCTACACCCTAAAACAAGGTTTAGATGGCTATTTCATTTCGATGTCGATGGCTGTTATCTACCTTATTTTAGTTGCTGTTCTACTCTACCGTATTTCATTGTTCAGCGATACAAAACTGGCCGTTGAAACACAAAAAGCTTAATAATTATGCCTCAAATCGATATAAACAATCACAGTTGCAACTACCTTTTAGAAGACTTCGGTCATGCAGAAACGTTAATCTTTTCCAATTCCTTGGGAACGGATTTAACCCTATGGGACAGCGTTATGCCGTACATTCAAGATCACTTCAATGTGTTGCGTTACGATACGCGCGGTCATGGTAAAAGCAGTGTTGGAACAGATACAGAATACACCATTGAGCAATTGGGACAAGATGTGATTGCTTTGCTAGATCACTTGAAATTAGACAAAGTTCATTTTTGTGGAATTTCAATGGGAGGTTTAATTGGGCAATGGTTAGGCATCAATGCTTCAAACCGATTTGAAAACATTGTTATCTGTGACTCGGCTGCTAAAATTGGTACAGTTGAAGGCTGGAATAACCGCATCAAGCAAGTTGCCGTGAATGGATTAGAATCCATTACAGATGGCACTCTAGAACGTTGGTTCACTCCTCAATTCAGAGAAAAACATCCTGAAAAAGCACAGAACATCATCAACACCTTTGTGAGTAATCCAGTGCAAGGTTATGTAGCATGTTGCGCTGCTATTCGCGATGCAGATTTCACAAAACAGCTTCACGAATTAGAAGTTCCAACGTTGGTTATCAGCGGAATTAAAGACGAAGTCACTACTGTTGATGATGGTAGTTATTTCATGAAACACATTCCAGTTTGTAGTCATATCAAATTGTATGCTGCACATTTATCAAACATCGAATGCGACTTGGAATTCTCTAAACATGTAGCCTTTTTCTTAATGGATCATTAGTCCTAAAATTTGATTTTATGTAGAAAAACATATCTTTCTAATCGAATGAGCAAGTTGCCATACTTCAAGTTCAACTAACCTCAAATTTGAATTTGAAAGCAGTATGAAGGAAAAATTATATTTCGAAGGAATTTTTGGTAAAGAGCAAATCGAATTTGTTCGCGAGATAATAAACGTGTCAGAAGTTGGCCCAACTTTCAGGCATTACGGATGGAAAGTTGCCTCGCACGCGCACCGCAATACATTCCAATTGTTTTTGATTGAAGAAGGCACCATCGAGGCCACCATCAATGATGAAGAATTCACCATTGAAGCAAAATCTTTCTTCACCATTCCTAAAAATGTATTGCACGGATTTAAGGCAACAGAAAACATACGAGGTTGGATCATCAACCTTTCTGACGTGGCTTTGGAGCGAATTCTCGCTTTAGACACCAACATCATTTTTGCCCTAGATGAAGTTACCATTGCCAAATTCGATTTTGACGATATTCTATCCAAAAACTTCTACACCACTATTCATAAATGCATTGACGAATACAACGGAAACCTTCCTGCAAAAGACTTCGCTTTAGAGTATCTAGTAGGAATGCTATTGATTCGTTTGTATCGCATACCCCGCATGCAGGTTCAGCGGGTAAAATCTTTCGATAACGCTTATAAGCTGTACTACCGAAGGTTTTGGCAGTTGATTAAAGAACATTATTCGTTTAAAATCACCATTCAAGAATATTCAAACGAGCTCAATATTTCAACAGCTTACCTCAATCGTATCTGTCAAAATGTTGCGGGAAAGTCACCCAAAGAAATCATTACAGAATATTTCGTGAGCGAAGCTAAATGCCAGCTTGAAGTAGCAGAAATGAGTATTGCCGATACATCCTACCAACTAGGCTTTGAAGATCCTAATTACTTTACTCGATTATTTAAATCTAAAACAGGAATTACACCTAACAAATACAGGAAACAGATTGGTGTAAAGTAGCCACTCATTCTTTAGTACTAAGGCAATATAAAGTGAATTTTCAGTCTCCTTACAATATCACAATTGCTATCTCTAGACCACACAAAACACACCTATGTTCGATTTGTCCTATTAATAATTCAAAAGGACTTTAGGAAAAGTAAGTAAGTGCTCAATTTTGCTTCATAGGAAAAGAAAAAGCATTTACCCGTGGATATTTCAGATATAAACACTCCTGTTAAAGAGGAACTAATCAACTCAATTTCAA
>CAJWSQ010000231.1 GCA_913045895.1 uncultured Flavobacteriales bacterium
TATTTATCTAGCCCACCTTTAAGATCTACAGTTCTTACGGCTGCGTTAGTAACATTTAATCTAATATTCTTTTTTAAAATATCACTCTTAAAAGTAACTTTTTTTAAATTAGGTAAAAATCTTCTCTTAGTCTTGTTTTTAGCATGACTTACGTTGTGCCCTTTTAAAGGTGATTTTCCAGTTAATTCGCATCTTTTAGACATAATATTTTCTTAGATTATATAGTTGCTGTAAGATCAGTGGTCAAGTGTTAATTCCTGTGGCTTGTGCTATATTTTTGATTTTATTGTTCTTTAAAATTGAAATTAATTCCTTTTTAATTTCTTTAACAACCCCAGGACCTTTATAAACCATTCCTGTATATAATTGTACTACCTTTGCTCCTGCGGTAATTTTTTCAAAAGCACTTTGCCCAGAGTCAACCCCACCAACACCTATAATTGTAATTTTTTTATTTGCTGCTTTATAAAATTTTTTTATTAAATTTGTAGAAATATTTTTTATAGGCTGGCCAGATAAACCACCTATCTCATCTTTTTTTTTGTCTATTAATTTTTGCCTATTTTTATCTGTAGTATTTGAAATAATTATTCCATCTATTTTATATTTATTTACTATTTCAATTATATTGCTTATATTTTTTTCATCAATATCAGGTGAAAGCTTTACTACTAATGGCTTGTTAATATTTTTTAATTTTTTTATTTTATTTAGTCCTTCTAATAATTTGATCATTGAGTTTTTTTCGTGAAAATCTCTTAAACCTGCTGTGTTTGGTGATGATATATTAATTGTGATGTAATCAGAGTAAGAATAAAGTTTAAATAGGCAGAAATAAAAATCATCAAATTTATCCTTAGTGTCGCGATTAGGTCCTATATTTATACCTAGAAATCCCTCGGGTTTATTTTCTGAAATTCTTTGTGCGACTATTTCTGACCCATGATTATTAAATCCCAATCTATTAATTAAAGCTTGATCTTTTTCTAGTCTAAAAATTCTTGGTTTAGGATTGCCTAACTGCCTTTTAGGCGTAATTGTTCCAACCTCTACAAAACCAAAGCCTAACTTAAATAATTGGTTATATACTTCTGCATTTTTATCAAACTCAGAACTACATGATTGTAACGTGACAATAAGAATGAAAATAAGAGCTATTTGTCTCATGAATGAATATTGCGTTGATTGAGCTAAAATACAAATCTGAAAACTTGAAGAAAGCATCTACGTTTTAAAAACTGCAATTTTATGGGTCTAATGAAAACGGGACTTCTATTTTTGCACCCTTAATTGAGCTGATTATGAAAAAACGTGTTGTATTGATGGTTTTAGATGGATGGGGAATCGCTCCGAATCCAGAGGTTTCTGCAATTGACAAAGCCAACACTCCATTCATTGATTCTTTGTACAAGAACTATCCAAACACAACACTTAGAACCAGCGGTTTAGATGTAGGTCTTCCTGCCGGTCAAATGGGTAACTCAGAAGTTGGCCATATGAATTTGGGAGCTGGACGAGTAGTTTATCAAGACCTCGTTAAAATAAATCAGGCTGCTGAAGACGGTTCATTAGCTCAAAACCAGGTTTTGGTAAATGCATTGGAGTATGCCAAACAAAACAACAAAGCCGTACATTTTATGGGCTTGGTTTCAACAGGTGGTGTGCACTCACATCAAAACCATTTAGTATCTCTTTGCAGTGCTGCATCAGGCTATGGCTTAGATAATGTATACGTTCATGCATTTATGGATGGCCGCGATTGCGATCCGAACAGCGGATTGTATCACATGAAAAATTTGGAGTCTGATTTGGCTTCTACTTCAGCTAAAGTAGCCAGTATTATTGGTCGATACTACGCCATGGATCGCGATAAAAGATGGGAACGAGTTCGATTGGCTTATGATTTAATGGTAAACGGAAAAGGTGATGCTTTTTCATCTGCAACTGAAGCCATTGAAACAAGCTATAAAAATGAGGTTACCGATGAGTTTATAAAACCAGCGGTGATTACTGAAAATGGTCAACCGATAGCTACAATTCAAGAAGGCGATGTGGTATTGTGTTTCAATTTTAGAACCGATCGCGGACGTGAAATCACACAAGTTTTAACGCAGACTGATTTTCCAGAAGATGGCATGCAAAAGTTAGATTTATACTATCTAACGATGACTCGCTATGATGAGACTTTCGAGCATGTACACGTTTTGTTTGAAAAGGACAATCTAACCAATACTTTGGGAGAAGTGGTTTCTAAAGCTGGTTTAAATCAAATTCGATTGGCTGAAACTGAAAAATATCCACACGTTACTTTCTTCTTTTCAGGTGGTCGCGAAAGTGAATTCAGCAAGGAAAAACGCATTATGGTTTCTTCACCAAAAGTTGCTACTTACGATTTACAACCAGAGATGAGTGCTTTTGAAGTGAAAGATCAATTGGTGAATCAACTTAAAGCAAACTGGCCAGATTTTGTTTGTATCAATTTTGCTAACGCAGACATGGTTGGTCACACTGGTGATTTTAATGCTGCTGTAAAAGCCTGTGAAGCGGTTGATTCTTGCGTAAACGAAGTAGTTACGGCTGGATTAGAAAACGACTACACTTTTATCATTCTAGCTGATCATGGAAACAGTGATTGCATGGTCAATCCAGATGGAACAGTAAACACAGCTCATACTACCAATCCAGTACCTTGCTTTTTGGTAGATGGTAAAGAACAAATTCAAATTAAAGAAGGCAAATTAGGCGACATTGCTCCTACCATTTGCAAATTAATGGGACTGGAAATTCCTACCGAAATGACTGGTGATATCTTAGTGTAATTCAGCTATAATCAACTCATCAACCAACTGATCGGTATCTTCAATGGGCATTTCATCTATTAACTGAAATGGATAAACCAAAGAAATGGTTGTTGATTCGGGATGTTTAGCTAAAAATCGGTCGTAAAACCCACCACCATAGCCTATTCGATATCCACTTTGAGTGAAAATTAAACCGGGTACAATTACTAAATCAGGAGTGGATGTTGATGATTCTAAATTTACTGGCTCTAGGATGCCATAAGCTCCAGATTGAAGTTGACTGAGTGAATCTACTTCAACAATTTCCATTCCTTCATCTCTACTCACAACTCGTGGTACAAAAAGTGTTTTGCCCTGCTCTAAAATGTGAATGAGAATGGGGATGGTATCAGGTTCGTTTCTAAAACTAACAAAGCATAGAATAGATTCTGCTTCTATAAATTTTGGATGATTTATTAATCGATCAAAAAGACTAGCATCCCAACTGCGTTTTTTGTCGAGACTAACATTATCTCTCTTAGCTAGAAACTCCGCTCTAAGCTTCTTTTTCTGATTAATAACTTCCATTCTGGTAGTTTCTAATGTCATGGTAGTAGGCATCGCTTGTAACTCTTTTACCGTTTATGTAGAAAAATTTCAATCCCCAAGGATAATCGATTCGCTGAACTAACCTTCCTCTACCATTTTCAACAATCACAGAACGTGTAATCACGCGGTAACCTTGATCAATGGTTTCGTTGGTTATTCCATTAGGATAACGTTTAGCAAGCTCCTCAGGTGTGTTTTCTTTTAATCTTTTTATTCTTTCTTGTCTTCTTCTTTCAGCTTCTTCAGCAGCTTTTCTTCTAGCTTCTTCTAACTCTCTTCTGCGTTTTGCTTCTTCACGTCTACGTTTTTCGGCATTTGCAGCCTCACGTTCTTTATTCTTTACATCAGCTTCAGAAAACTTATTAGCAGCTTCTGCATTTTCAGGCTTTAAATTAGTAGCTATTCCGTACTGTTCAGCAGCCATTTTGAAATTACCAACACTCATAGCTTGATCACCTAGTCCCATAGCCTCATCAAACTGTTGTTGAATTTCTGCTTGTCTCTTTGCCTCTTCTGCAGCCTTTCTTCGTGCTTCCTCTTCTGCTTTTCTTCTAGCCTCTTCCTCAGCTTTTTTGCGGGCTGCTTCTTCTGCTGCTAATCTTTCTGCTTCAAGTCTTGCGGCTTCTTCTGCTTCTTTCTGTTTAGTAAGCAAATCATTTGCCTGTCTCAGTTGATCACGCGTGTAGCCATCACTTGGCATCAATTCCAGTCCTCTTTCGTAATGACCTATAGCTTCTTCATAATTCTCGGCATTAAATGCAGCATCTCCCATCTCAATGGTAGATTTGAACTCGTTCTCTTTTTCTGCAGCCTTACGAGCCTCTTCAGCCGCCTTCTCTTCTTCTATTCTATTGAGTTCTTCCAAACGATCTACCTCTTCTAAACGCTCCTTAGCACCCATTGCTTCGGGCTTTAGTTCAATCGCTTTTTTGAATGCAGATCTAGCTCCTTCCCAATTCTTGTCTCTAAGTGCACTTTCACCTTCACTCATCAAGCCACTGTATTGGTTTTCAAGTTCCAATTTGGCCTGTTTATCGTTCTCTATTAACGCTTGAAGGTTTACCAGTTGATCTTTTGGATAAGTTTCATCTGGCTTGATGTTGCTTGCTTCTTTGTAAAATGACTTAGCATCATCATAACGTTTATTATCACGAGCGTCATCAGCTTGCTTAATTAGTGTGTTATACTGTTCATCTAGCTGAGCTGCAGCAGCTGCTGCTTCCGCCTGCTTCGCTTCTTCCTCTTGTTTCTCTGCTATCAGTTTTTCTACCTCTTTTAATTTTTTTTGAGGGTCTTTCTCATCAGGTTTTA
>CAJWSQ010000232.1 GCA_913045895.1 uncultured Flavobacteriales bacterium
CAGGATATTTTCCAATGGGGGCAGTGATCTTAGGCCCAGAACTAACCCAAAGGTTACAATCAGCCTCTGAAGCGATTGAGGAATTTCCACATGGGTTCACAGCCTCAGGACACCCAGTTGGATCAGCAATCGCTCTTAAAGCCATTGATGTGATCATGAACGAGGGCCTGGCAGAAAACGTACGTAAGCTTACACCCTATTTCGAGGCACATATGAAGCGGCTACTGGAACATCCAAATATTGGTGAAGCCCGAGGAAAAGGTTTGATGGGAGCTTTGGAGGCAGTACAAGACAAATCAAACAAAACAAAAGAAACTGAACAACATGAAGGAAAACAAAAAAAATAACACACAACAACTCCTAAAACTCAGGTAGAATGGGCTAAAATCATACGCCTCTACCCGCATCCCCAAAAACATGAACTACCAGACTTTCAGTTTACTCACAGGATTTACCATTTGGCTGTTGGCAACCGTTGCGTTTCGGGTTGTTGGACAGTATTTTTTTAATTGGAACAATTAAAATGAAGAAATACATAGTTTTCAGTATAATCACGTTTCTACTTTCTGGATGTTTTTCGGTTGAAACAGATAACCCGAATAAGGCATGGAAATATTGGTCGGGAAGTGAACCACCCGAAAACATTGAAATGATAAAAGGTGAATATTATCAATCTCCACATTTCACGTTAGAGTATGAGCTTATTCTGAAATTCAGAACCGATAAAAAGTGGTTTGACGAGTTTGTTGATTACAATAGTTTAATAGTCGACACCATTAGACACGACTGGACAAGATGGACAGACTTACCAAGCTGGTTCGATCCCGACAAGAACTTTGATAAATACTCCGCTGATCCGACAGATGACTTTGAACGTTCCCGATATTTCTTCAATCCAGAAAACGGAGAGGCTTACATCTATGAAACTGTGGGAATGTAAAAGAAAAAACGGACCACAACCACACCTATATCAAACAAGGTTTAACTATACACTTGACACTTCCGCACTTTCTAATAACTTTATCTCGGCCAGTAGCTAAGCTGGTGTTTTCACTGTGCTTGGTTTAGGCATGAACGTTGGCATAAAATTTCAATCGAATTAATACACAAAAGAAAGTGGCTAACACTGTACGTTTAGATAGTAGTAATATTAGTAAAAACACACAATGGAAGATAGAGCCCAAAAAGATTTTCTAGACGAAAGCGTAAGCTATACTAACAAATGGAAACACTTTTCTATTTTTTCTATGGTTACAACTCTCTTAGTAATTATAGTAAATGTTGTTGGACAAAATTCTTCTCCCGGTGATCTAAGTATGAATCTTTTAAATCTATTTGCAGTAATTGAAATTCCCGTCTTGATTATAATTCTTATCAAGACATATAAAGGACAAGAGTTGTTGACCTTCTGGGAAAAATTAACTTTCTTACTAGGCATATTGGCCGTGTCATTTATAAGTACTTTAATTATTAATTGGATAAATCCATTTGACCGAAATATTGATGAACAAGAGTTTTTTCAGGGTACTAGGAGAGCTTTAATCTTTTCGGGTTTAATGATCATATTATGTCTTCCAATAATTGGATTCGTAAAATCAAAAACGGTGGCTAATAACACCTAATCGACAGTTGAAATAATTAAGCTAAACTCATACGCCACTACCCGCTTGTAATAACCACCGACACCTCTAATTGAAGAGAACAAAACAGAATGAGAAAAATCGTACTTCCTCAGGACTTATCTTTAAACCAATCAAAACCTGTTCAAGTCTATGATTATCAAAGCTCCCAAGAATTATCTAAGCAACAAGTTGTATTAAACCAAAATGCATTTAGCTTTTTAACTGAAGGAACGAAAGAAGTCTTTTTTGAAGATCAACAAGTAAAAGGATATCGTTTCTATCAATTGGATTTAGGTATTGAAGCAGTGGTAAACAAGGCTGACTAATTCATTCCAGTTGCATTGCAAATACTAATTTCGCAACCTCATTGATTGCCCAACTCGCTAGCCCGTGCAACCGTAAACACAAAACCACGGTTAATTGACACACGATAGTTTGCATTATGCTCATTGAGAACATTCCAGATATTTTCATTCCTGAAACCGATACCCTACCCGACTTATTTGTGCACGATTTTAGAATGACCAGCGACAATGTGAAAAGCAAGGTCGATTTACAAATGCACATGTTTAGCTTTCTGCAGATCGGCAGAAAGCAAGTCCATTTTGCTGAAACTTCAGTAGCGGTAGATAAAACACAATCTATTCTCACCACCAAGGGCAATTGCTTGTGGACTGAACTCATTGATACCGAAAACAGCTATTACTGCAAGCTTTTCTTCTTTTCTGAAGAAATCCTCAATCGCTTTTTAGAAAAGCATCCACTTACGTTAAAAAGTCAAAGAGGAATTCCCTATTTCGTTATTGAAAATGATGATTACATCACAGCATTCATCAACTCGTTATCGGCAATTGGCAATAAGGCGCTCACCGAAAACAAAGAATTACTTTTCGTGAAGTTTGAAGAAATCTTGCTTTACCTCACCCAAAAATATGGCGATGACTTTCTAATTTACCTCCACTCGCTCACCAATAAAGAAAGCTCTCAATTCCGCGAGGTAATCGAACAACACGTTTACTCGAATCTCAAAATAGAGGAAATTGCTTTTCTGTGCAGCATGAGTCTCTCTACATTCAAGCGCCATTTTAAAAATGAATACGCTGCTTCTCCCGGAAAATGGTTTCAGGATAAACGCTTAGAAAAGGCCAAAATCTTGTTGGAACAAAAACAAGCCAAAGCGTCAGATGTGTATTTAGATATTGGCTACAACAACCTATCTAACTTCAGCACAGCCTTTAAGAACAAGTTTGGAATTAGTCCAAAAGACCTCTCATAGTACTGAAAAAGTTCATAAAAGCACGATTTGAACCAAATTCATAAATTACTGACTTCTTTTAATAAATAGCCCCCAGCTGTGCCGCCATACGTTTGCAGACGTAATTTAAAAACAAAGAAAATTATGTCTCAAGTAGAAAGACCTACTTTCAAAGCAAAGTATAACAACTTTATCAACGGTGAGTTTGTAGCACCAGTTAAAGGTGAGTATTTTGATAATATCTCTCCAGTTGACGGTAAAGTATTTACGCAAGCTGCAAGATCATCAGCTGAAGATATCGAGTTGGCTTTAGATGCTGCTCATCAAGCATTTCCAGCATGGAGTACAACTTCTGCAACTGAGCGTAGCAACATGTTGTTACAAATTGCTCAGGTAATGGAAGATAACTTCGAGTACTTGGCAACATTAGAAACAATTGATAATGGTAAACCCATTCGCGAAGCTAGAGCAGCTGATATCCCTTATTGCATCGATCACTTCAGATATTTTGCGGGTGTAATTCGCGCTGACGAAGGAACTATTTCTGAGCACGATAAAGACACCGTTAGTATCGCACTTCACGAGCCAGTAGGTGTTGTTGGTGAAATCATCCCTTGGAATTTCCCATTGTTGATGTTAGCTTGGAAAGTAGCTCCAGCATTAGCGGCAGGTTGTACGGCAGTTGTAAAACCAGCTGAGCAAACGCCAACTAGCGTAATCTGCTTCATGGAATTGATTAAAGACATCCTTCCAAAAGGTGTTTTAAACATTGTTACAGGTTTTGGAGCCGAGGCTGGTGAAGCATTAGCTACATCAAACCGAGTTGCCAAATTATCTTTCACCGGTTCTACAGAAACAGGTAGAAAAGTAATGCACAATGCAGCTGAAAACATCATTCCTTTAACATTAGAATTGGGTGGTAAATCTCCTAATATCTTCTTCCCTTCTGTTGCTGCTGAAGACGATAACTTCTTCAACAAAGCCATTGAAGGTGCTTTGATGTTTGCTTTAAATCAAGGTGAAATCTGTACTTCTCCTTCTAGAATTTTAGTACACGAAGACATCGCTGATTTATTCATCGAAAGAATGCAAGAGCGTTTGGCTCAGGTTAAAACCGGACACCCATTAGATCCTGAAACCATGATTGGTTCTCAAGTATCTAAAGGTCAGTACGACAAGATTTTGAACTACATCAACATTGGTAAAGAAGAAGGTGCTGAAGTACTTGCTGGTGGCGATGCTGGTAACTACGAAGGCGAAATTGCTGACGGTTACTACATTCAACCAACGGTATTGAAAGGTAAAAACAACATGCGTGTTTTCCAGGAAGAAATTTTTGGCCCTGTTGTAGCCTTAACAACATTCAGCTCAACTGAAGAAGCTATTGCTATTGCAAATGATACTGCTTACGGTTTAGGTGCCGGAGTTTGGAGTAGAGATGCTCACGAACTTTACCAAGTACCAAGAGCGATTCAAGCTGGTAGAGTTTGGGTAAACCAATACCATACGTACCCTGCACACGCTCCATTTGGCGGTGTAAAAGAATCTGGTTTTGGTAGAGAAAACCACAAGATGGCTTTGGAACACTACCGCGTAGTGAAAAACATGTTGATCTCTTACAGTAAAGACCCTGTTGGATTATTCTAACAACGCAGCTGCTCAATTGTAGCGAAGCCCCAGAAAAATCTGGGGCTTTTTTGGTTTTAGCTATTTTGAGATATTTAACATCAACGTGATTACAGGAGAATAAGACATCTCAATGAATTGCGTTAATATTGAACTGTGATCAAACTGATAAGAAATAGCACTTATTCGAAC
>CAJWSQ010000233.1 GCA_913045895.1 uncultured Flavobacteriales bacterium
ATCTTCGCCTTGAACGATATCAACGATTACATTTTCACGCTTGCCGTTAGCAATAAAGGTTGGTATATCTTTTTTTGCAGTTCGCTTAGCTACGCCTAATTTAGACTCCATTCCTCCTCTACCTTCAGCTTCGCCTTTGGTGTTTTCTTGAATGTATTGCTCTACTTTTTGATCAACCGTTACATGAGAAAGTAGTTCACTTTCATCATCATCTGGGTGACCAGTATACAAACCATCTGTATCCGTTAATAAAATCATCATATCGGCATCAATGAGTTCAGCAACTAAGCTGGCTAACTCGTCATTGTCGGTGAACATAGACATAGATAATGATACGGCATCATCTTCATTTGCAATAGGAATGATTCCTTCTGATAATAATCCTTCGTAGCACGCAATCATGTTATCGCGGTGTTTACCAGGATCAAAATCGCGTTTTGTTGCTAAAACTTGGGCGCAACGCATTCCATAATCGTGAAAGATACTGTAGTAATGACGCATCATTCTTGGTTGACCAACAGCAGAAAAAATCTGTCTACGAACTGATTTATCTTTGACTTTGACTTTATTACTCAACACTTCTTTACCTGCAATCACAGATCCAGAAGAAACCAAAACCGTCATGATATCTTGCTCGTACAGATAAGCTATCTGATCGACCAATTGTTTCAATATAGGTTGTACAATGCGATTGTTTTTGTTGGTCATCACATTGGTTCCAACCTTAACTACTACTCTTTTTTGCTTCGATTTATTAGGCATGTGTGTTTTCATACTCCTTTCCTAGTTCAACTGCACGTTCAAATGCTGCATGAGCGGCTTCACTAATTAATTCGCGAACGTTGTTGTCTTCCATTGAGTCTAGTGCAGCTCGGGTTGTACCTCCTTTAGAAGCAACACGATCCATCCAAGATCTTGGAGAAAGGTCTGAAGAGTTAAATAATTCAATGGCACCTTCAAAAGTTTGACCAACCAATACTCTAGAATCGTGATCTGAGAAACCCATTTTAAGAGCTGCTTCAATCATTGATTGCATAAAGTAGAAAATGTAAGCTGGTCCACTACCTGAAATACCAGTTGATGCATCAATATCATTCTCAGTATCTAAGTGGATTGCTTTACCTGTTGTCGCTAAGATGCGCTCAATGGTTGAAAGCTCAACACGAGATACTTCGTCTGATGCTGTAAATGAAGTTACACCTTTACCTACTTGTGCAGGAAGGTTTGGCATTGCACGAACCACTTTAGGCATTCCTAATGATTCTTGCATGCTATTAATGGTTACACCAGCCATAATAGAAACGAACATTTGTTCTTCAGAGATGAATGGCTTCATGTCTTCCATCAACTCTTCAGCATGGTATGGTTTAACCGCTAAGAAAACGATATCTGCTTGAGGTAAGCAGGTTTTTAAATCACTATGAACATCAAAAATGTCCATATTTTCAAGTTCTTCAATTTTTTGAGGATTTGTATCTAGAATCATTAATTCTTTCTTCTTTAAGAAACTAGACTTAGCCATAGCTTCAGCGTAGGTCATCCCCATGTTTCCACCGCCTATTACTAAAATTTTCATGTTTTAAGTTATTTAACTTAAGGTTTACTTCAGAGTTCGTCTCTGGAGTTTGATGTAATAAAGCAACCTTTGTGCAAGTAATCTGAAATTTAATTGATCGCACCTCGCCCACATCTTTATAACTAACTGATATTAATAAAAATAGACCCTGTGAGTATCTATTTAGATAGCATTTGACACTAGCATTCATACACATCAATACGTGTGTCGATTTTCCACACATGTGGTGTATATTCACAAAAAAAGCCGGATAAACCGGCTTTTCGAAATGATATTTTATGTGTTAATCACTTATGCATGTTCTCTTTTAAGAAAGCCTCCATTGCTCGGTAGAAATCATATTGGTTTTCTTGATTATGAAAGCCGTGCCCTTCATTCTCTTTAACCATGTACTCAACTTCTACTCCTCGCTCTTTTAAAGCATTAACCATTTGATCACTTTCGTCTTTGTTAACACGAGGATCATTGGCACCTTGAGCTACAAATAACGGAGCTTTGATTTTATCTGCATTTAGAGCTGGTGAAGTCAACTTCATGTTTGTTGCATCTTCATCATTTTCTGGATCGCCAACCATTTCATGCATCATATCTAAAAATGGTTTCCAATATGGAGGAATCGTTTCCATGAATGTGAATAAGTTTGAAACCCCCACATAATCGATACCGCAAGCATAAAAGTCTGGATCTTTAACCAATCCTTGAAGTGTAGCATATCCACCATATGAACCACCGTAAATAGCAATTCTATCAGGATCGGCTATTCCTTGCTTTACAAGCCATTTTGCACCATCGGTAACATCATCTTGCATGGCTTTTCCCCATTGCTTGAAAGAGCTTTCCCAAAACTCACGACCATATCCTGTAGAACCTCTAAAGTTCATTTGCAAAACAGCGTATCCTCTACTAGCTAAAAACTGAACTTCAGGATTAAATCCCCAATAATCTCGAGCCCAAGGACCTCCATGTACATTTACAACAACAGGTAAATTCTCAGCTTTAACTCCTTTAGGTAATGTCAAATAACCGTTGATTGTCATTCCATCACGGGTTGTATAACTGATTGGCTTCATATCTGCCATTTCATCTGCCTTTAACCAAGGACTAAGTTCATCAAGCTTGGTTAGCTCTTTAGATTCAGAGTCGTAGTAAAAATAAGCCCCACGAGTTTTATCGCTGTATGTGCGAACAATAAACTTGGTTTCTTCTTTATCGTGACCAGATATACCAACCTCAATATCTTTCGGAAGTTGTTTTTTGATGTTGTTGTATCGTTCTTCAGATACTTTATCCAAAAATTTGAATCCACGTTTGCTTGTGTACCAAGAGATAGCAGTAAGAACCTTACGCTTGTTTGAATACGATAAACTACTTACATCAACTTCATCGTGCTCAAATAACACCTCTTCTTCTTTTGCTGTTTCTAAGTTGAATAGCACGATTGCGCTTTTATCTCTCCCCAAATTAGAAGATGCATACAGCTTTTTGTTGTCGAATGTGAAGAATAATGGATCTAAGCTTTCTTTAAAGTTAGTTGTTAAAATTGGCTTGAATTCATCTTCCTCTGTTTCACGATACATCAGTGTATTATTCACACCATCTGTAACAAAGGCTAATCTCAATTTCCCATCGTGATCGGTCATCCATCCTGTATAATTACCAGGATTTTCAGCCAACAATTCTAATTCGCCAGTATTGATGTTAATTCTATACGGATCAAAAATCTGAGGATTACGCTTATTCAATTGAATAATCATTTCCTCTGGGCGATCTTCTAAATCGTCTAGAATACCGGTTCTCACTCCTTCAAAGTGTGTCAATTCTTTTTCGTTTGAACCGTCCACATTAACAGCAACAAGGTAGAAATTCTCATCACCACCATCGTCTCTCACATATACTAAACGATCATCATTAGCCCAGAAATAGCCAGAAATATCACGATCTGTGACTTCTGTAACTTGAATGATTTTATCTGTTCCAATTCTCTGAACGAAGATGTTCATACGATCTTCATATGGAGCAAGGTATGAATAGAATTTACCGTCAGGAGATATCTGAAAGCCAGATTTTTCTGGTTTCTTGAAAAAGTCCTCTAAGGGGACTTGATGATTTGTTGCCATGTTTGAATTCGGATTCACTGCATTAACTGTTTCAACGTTAAAAGTCAGCAAACCTATAGATAACATAGGAACAAAGAGTGATTTGCATCGCATAAGTCAATTTGTTATTGGTTTTACCCGAAATAACAGAATTATGCACTCTATTCAAAAGTGAATGTGATGGTTGGGGTTATACAAAGCTAAATGGTAATTAATTCACCCAAAAAGAGGCTTTAGCCCCTATTACTCAATACCTGATGAAAAACATTCAAGTACCTATTTTTCAATGCATTCAAATCAAATAATGCATTTACAGTTGAGAAATCTACCTCTAAGAATGCTCGTGTATCTACCCAATTCATAATTGTTGAAGCTAGATTCTCAGAACCATTAAATTGAAACAATACAGCGTTTAAAGTATTATCTATAGGATATTGATTCGAAATTAATGCAGGTTTTTGATATTTAATAACATCGTTTACACTACCCGATATTTTGGTATAACCATAAAACTCCTTGTAAATGATAATTAAATAATAATTCAGGTGAAAATTTTATTGATTTTACCCACGATAAAAAAAGTTCTGGCTCTAGATAGTTAAAAGAATATAACCATGGACTAATTGCTAGGATAGTTATAATTGTTGACATACTTATAAACATAAAATATC
This sequence comes from uncultured Flavobacteriales bacterium, assembly GCA_913045895.1. Lineage (GTDB taxonomy): Bacteria > Bacteroidota > Bacteroidia > Flavobacteriales_G > Salibacteraceae > UBA6049. The sequence goes on from CAJWSQ010000233.1 coordinate 4,344, forward strand.
TTTTGATTCTCCAATTTTTAAAAACTAGTAATAATAAGGCTGATAAAAAAATAACTACAAGAGGGGTAATTCCTCCTGACAAAAATGCTATCCCTGAGCCAAAACCAAGAACCATGCTTGCTCGAAAAGGTCTTCTAAAATATAACGAAAAAGCATATAGGGCCATTGTGTAACCTAGAAGTGTCGCTATTTCAGGTATTAAGCTGTGAACATTTAATATTAAACCAACGGACCCTAAAAAAATTAAACCAGCTTGACGGCCAAAGCCTTCCCCCCACAATTCTCGTGTCATTAATCCAAGACTCATAAGGGTTAAGCCAACCCAAAAAATATTT
>CAJWSQ010000234.1 GCA_913045895.1 uncultured Flavobacteriales bacterium
CTCGAACTCGCGACCCCATGCGTGACAGGCATGTATTCTAACCAACTGAACTACCGGACCAATCTTTTTAAGAACTCCCTTTCTTTCGATCGGGGATGCAAATGTAAACGTAAATTTCAATCTACCAAATGCAAAATGAAAAAATAGAGTATTTTTTTTCGAGCTATATTTACGGATCGTTCGGTGGCTAATACCCGTTCGTAGCCTAACTAAACAAATAGTCAGGGTTTTACGTTTACACTTTGTTATGGCTAACAAAAATTCAAGAGCAATTAATGCCTACAAAAAAATTGTAGGAAAGTTAAAAGTAGATGATTTAACCAAGATTATAGGTGGCGCAAACAAGGCAATTCATCTGGCAGCTAATCATAAAAAGTTTAAAGAATACTTGAATGATGTTAAGCTCTCATTCTCGTTGGTAAAAGATTACTACTACAAAGAGTATACTCAAGTTTCATTCAAAACTGTTTTGGCCATATCAGGAGCATTGGCTTATATATTATGGTCATTAGATATCATTCCTGATTTTATTCCATTCACTGGCTTTTTAGATGATATTGGTGTATTTACTTATGCTATGACTATAGTTGGTAGAGAGCTCAGAGAGTATGAAACATGGAAAAAAGATCAAGAGGGCGTCATTGTAGTAGATTCAGTTGAAGAAACAAACTCATAATAACTTCTTGGCAGATTTGATGAGTTGTTAACAGTTTTAGTGCCTTTATGAGGCTGCAAATTGAATTCATTGTTTACCATGATTAACCAAATGGTAAGACTAGCTTGTGGTATTAGCTCTTATTTTCATATTTCAAAACCTTCACTTAATATATGTTAAACATCTATATAGAGGTTCTGCTTAGCTGAAGAATACTTCAAATAGTTGTTTAGTTAACATGAAATCTTGCTTTCAGAATCTTAACATTCATCAAAGATTGAGGCAGTATTAGGCGGATAGATTTGCGCCCAAATTCAAACACTCAATCGTAATATGAAGTTTTTTACAAAATTATCTCTGGCGTTGCTCGTGTTAGCAGGATTCTCCTCTGCACAAGCTCAAGTCACGATTACAACTTCTTCGCAGATCAGCTCATCCACTGATGATGCAGAAGAAAGATTAAGTACTGGTAATATCGATCTTACTAGCTCTGATTTAGAGTTGGCATTTGAGTCGGGTTCACACGAGCAAAACATCGGAATGCGCTTTACTAACTTAAACATTCCTGCTGGTGTAACTATTACTAATGCTTACATCCAATTTACAGTAGATGAGACAGACAACTCTGCTTGTTCATTGTTCTTCTATGTGGAGGATGCATTAAATCCATACGCTTACGCTACTACTGCTAATGAGATTTCTTCTCGCCCTTTAATGAATGATAGTGTTTCTTGGCCAAATGTTCCTGCATGGACAGTTGTTCACGAAGCAGGTGTTGATCAAAGAACACCAGATTTATCTTCATTGATTCAGTTGGCAGTTGACCAAAATGGTTGGACTTCAAGTAATCCAATTAGCATTATTGTTAAAGGAACTGGTGAAAGAACGGCTGAGTCTTATGATGGAACGTCTTCAATGGCTCCAGTTTTAGTAGTTGAATACCAACCAAACTATGCACCACTTGGATCTTTTCCAATTGATACAGGTGCTATCTGGGCATACAACGATAGTGGTTATGCATTAGGTTCTTCATGGAATACAGTTGGTTATAACGATACTAACTGGGCATTTGGTTTTACTGAGTTGGGTTACGGAGATGGTAATGAAGCTACAGTTATGAGCAACTCAACTGTTCATCCTACTTATTATTTCCGTCACAACTTTGATGCACAAAACTTCTCACAATTCGATTCACTTCGTGTTTTCTTAAAATACGATGATGGTGCAGTAGTTTACTTAAATGGTCAAGAAGTAATGCGCGAAAACTTGCCTTCAGGTGCTGTTTCATTCAATACTTTAGCATCTAGTGCAATTGGTGGTGCTCAAGAAGAAACATTTACTCAAGCTATTATTAATAACAGTTTGGTACCTGGAATTAATACAATAGCGGTAGAAATTCACCAAAGTAGCTTAACAAGTTCAGATATTTCTTTTGACTTGAAATTAGAAGGAGTTGATCCAGCTATGGCTGTTGATACTTTCCCAATTGCTGCTGGTGCTGATTGGTATTTTTTAGATAATGGAACTAACCAAGATACTGCTTGGAGATTATCATCATTCAACCCATATGCTGCAGGTTGGTTACAAGGCCCTGCTCAATTAGGTTATGGTGAAGGTGATGAAAACACTGTTTTAGGATTTGGTCCTGATGCAAACAACAAATACATCACATACTATTTCTACAAAGAAATGTTCTTTGATACGGCTTCTTCTTTAGATTCAGTAACTATCAAATTGTTACGCGATGATGCTGCTGCAGTTTATGTAAACGGAAATCGTGTAATCTTAGATAATTTAACTGATCCTTTTGATTATACAACTTGGTCAGACAACATTGTTGCTGGTGGTGATGAATCTACATTCTTTGAATATCACTTCCCTAAATCAGTATTCAATCAAGGTGTTAATACAATTGCTGTAGAAATTCACCAAAGAGATGGAACTAGCTCTGATTTATCATTTGATATGGCTATCGAAAACCGTCCTGAAACTCCAGTTGCAGGTAGCGGATGTACGGCTGGTGTTTTAAACCACATCGGTTGTTTTGTTAGTATCGATGCAATAGGTCAAACTCCATACTTAACTATTCCTGAGTCTCACGCTCAACAAGTTATTTTCCAACAAGGTGAGCAGTATGATAACTACAATGGTACTGTTCCAGGAAACCATGACTTCACAGGTTATGTTGCTATCAACGGTAGCTCAACTGAAGGATATGTTGATGTAAATCACGAAAACACACCAGGTGGAGTTTCTGTATTAGATGTTCACTACGATGCTGCTAACCGTCTTTGGGTTACTGATAGCATTAACCGTGTTGATATGTACACAAACAACCAAGTTACAACTACTCGTAACTGTTCTGGTGCAATTACTCCTTGGGGAACAACTTTAACATGTGAAGAGTCTTACAACTCAGGCGATCAAAATAATGATGGTTACCAAGATGTGGGTTGGGTTGTAGAAATCGATCCTGTAACTCGTGCAGTTGTTAACGATACTAAGCATTTTGCAATGGGACGTTTCTCTCACGAAAATGCTGTTGTAGCAAACGATTCTGTTACCGTTTACATGGGTGAAGATGGTGGTTCTAGCTGTGTTTTCAAATATGTTGCAGATAACGCTGGTGATTTATCAGCTGGTACTTTATACACTTTGGCATTAGATCAACCATTAGCTGGTGGAGATCCAACAGGAACTACAGGTCAATGGGTTGTTGTTCCTAACTCAACTCAAGCTGAAAGAAACACTACTCGTGCTTTAGCTAGCTCTGTAGGTGGTACTAACTTCAATGGTGTTGAAGATTGTGAGATTAGCCCAATAGATGGAAAAATCTACTTTACTTCTAAAGGTCATGATCGTGTTTATCGTTTCACTGAAAACGGAACAGGAGTTTCTAACTTCGAAACATTTGTTGGTGGTACATCATACAACATGAACCTTGGTGGTGGAAATGTAAACAACGTTGCTTGGGGTGGTGGAAATGACAACCTTGACTTCGATGATTTAGGTAATCTTTGGGTTCTTCAAGATGGTAGTAACAACTACATCTGGATGGTTCGTCCTGATCACTCTCAACAAAACCCTAAAGTTGAATTATTCGGTTCTACACCTAATGGTTCTGAGCCAACTGGTTCTACTTTTACTCCTGATCACAAGTTTATGTTTGTTTCTATTCAGCACCCTAGTGGAGCTAATGGTTCATTTACTGATGCTTCAGGAAACACATTTGCTTTCGATAGAAGTACAACTGTTGTTATCGCTCGTAAAGAGTATTTAGGTGTATATTCTCCTGATTCAGTTGCTACTGATGCTCAAACTGACAACATCGTTAACTGTGAGCAAGCAGACGTAACTTGGACTCCTGGTGCTGGTAGCCGTAGAGTAGTTATTGCTAAAGCTGGAAGTGCAGTTGATGCATTCCCACAAGATGGTGCTTACTACAACGCTGATGCTACATTTGGTAACGGTGATGACTTAGGTAACGGAAACTTCGTAATCTATGATGGTACAGGTTCTTCAGTACAAGTTGCTGGATTAGACAACCAAAACGATTACTACTTTGCAGTTGTTGAATACAACGAAAACTACAACTCTACATTCTACAATAACAATAGTGTTGCTACAGCAAACTTAGTATTTGATGCAGTTACTCCTGTTGCAATCAATGGTGTTACAAACTCTGAAGTTGGTGAGTTGGAAATCTATTCAGTTCCTGCTGCTAACAACACAACTTACGATTGGACAGTAACTGGCGGTTCTATCATGAGCGGTCAAACAACTGATGCAATTGCTGTTGAGTGGAGTTCAATTGGTACTCAAACTGTTGAGGTTGTTCAAACAAATGCACAAGGTTGTGATGGTGAAGGTTCTGATTACGAAGTAATTGTTGCTGACACTACAACTGGTATCAATACTTTAACTGGTGAAGTAGCTTACAACATCTATCCAAATCCAACAAACGGTATTACTACTGTTGAGTTTGAAAATGGAAATGATGCTACTTTGATGA
>CAJWSQ010000235.1 GCA_913045895.1 uncultured Flavobacteriales bacterium
TTCGGATACCTCAATGTGTTGTTTCTGTTCGTAGGCTCATTTTACATTGTATCTTATTTCAAAAACCAGAACAACAAAAACGAAGTACTGCTTGAAAAAGAGAAAGAAACGGTTCTCAAAGACAAAGAAAAGTTGGAGCAGCAGAGCAATGAGTTGGCCGAATTGAATGAATTCAAATCACAGTTTTTCATCAACCTAGCTCATGAAATTCGCACACCAATTACGCTGATAAAAGGTTACGCCAACAGGATTAATACGGCTAAAAGCTTTTCGGAAAATGAAAGCAAATTGCAGATCATTAAAGAGCAAACTGCCAACATCGAAGGTATTGTAAACGACTTACTCGATCTTAGTAAACTAGAGTCGAACAATTTGCAATTGAGGTTAGAGCAGGTTGATGTTTCGTTGTTCATCACTAAAATCTACACCGATTACAAAGCACTGTTTTCAGAAAAGAACATCGATTTTGATTTGAGACTAAACATTGCAAGCACAACACTTGAGCTCGACATCAATCTCTTTACAAAAGCCATTCACAACTTGCTGAATAATGCCCTGAAGTTTACACCTGAAGATGGAAATGTTCAAATTGTAGTAGATCAAAAAGAGCAGCTAGAAATTTCATTTATCGACAGCGGAATTGGAATTCCAGCAACAGATTTAGAAAAGGTTTTTGAGCGTTTTTATCAATCAAAAAATCACATTACAGCTAGCCAGGGAAGTGGAATTGGGTTATCGTTTGCTAAAAATATTTTGGCCTCACACGGCTTCCAGCTGAATGTGGAAAGCGAGCCAGAAATTCAAACGAGGTTTACAATTGGCATTCCGCTTCGATTTATACTGAACAACTCCAATCAATCTGAAATTATTGGTCAAACTCAAGGAGTACCTATTTCACAACCCGAAAGGCAGCGTATTCTCGTAGTTGAGGATCATTCAGAGATGAGGAGCTACTTGAAATTGGTATTGAGTGATTTTGACGTTACTGAAGCTCAAAATGGAAAAGAAGCGCTCGCTATTCTCGGAAATCAATCTTTTGATGCCATTATTTCAGATTATATGATGCCTGTAATGGATGGTCACGCGTTTATTCAGGAACTGAAGAACAGGCAAATTTCAACACCAGTTATTGTAATTACAGCTCGAAATGATGACAAGGCCAAACTAAACATGTTGCGCCTAGGTGTTGATGCATACATGACCAAACCGTTTTTAGAAGAAGAGCTGTTGGTTCACTTGAAACATTCGCTAAAGTTGTTTTCAAACATGAAGAAAACCGAAAGCGAAATACTAGATGAAGAGCGCGTTGCAATGCCAAATGCTGAGCAAGAATTTTATTTGAATGTAACTCGATTGATTGAAGAGCATTTAAGCGATAAGAGTTTTGGGGTTGATCAGTTGGCAGAACTCATTCAACTATCGCGAAGCAGTTTGTTCCGCAAAACACAACAATATTTTGGTCAAACTCCCAATGAATTAATTGGCGAAGCACGTTTGCAAAAAGCCAGGGAGATTCTTGAAAATCAGCCTAATATTCGTAAGAAAGAATTGGCAGATGCCGTAGGTGTATACAACTCAACGTACTTCTACAACAAGCTCAAAAATCGCTTTTATGTGTAACCAAAACTAACATTGGTATTGATGGCTTGCTGCATTACATTTGCTTGGTCAAACCCAAGATAGATGAGTACAGATTTAGCTCCTAGAGCAAAGAAATTTCCACATAATTTAGAGAAACACGGAGACGTTAGAATAGACGATTACTATTGGCTAAACGATCGAGAAAACAAGGACGTAATTGCCTATCTCGAAGCCGAAAACATGTACACATCTCGCGAGTTGAAAGAAACGGAAACCTTTCAAGAAAACTTGTTCGAAGAGATGAAAGGTCGCATAAAAGAAGACGATGAAAGTGTGCCGTATTTCTTCAATCATTACTGGTATTACACCCGATACGAAAAAGGAAAAGAATACCCGATTTTCTGCCGCAAACTGGAATCTTTAGAATCTGATGAGATCATCTTAATGGATCAAAATGAGTTGGCTAAAGATCATGCCTATCACTCGTTGGGTGGTTTAAGCATTTCGCCAGATAATAAGTGGGTTGCTTTTGGTGAGGATACTGTAAGTCGTAGAATATATACCATTCGAATCAAGAACTTAGAAACAGGTGAAATCTTAACGGATGTTTTGAATAACACCACCGGAAGCGTAGCTTGGACAAACGATAACAAAACACTTTACTATACGCAGAAAGACGAATCTTTACGTTCGTTCAAGATTTTCAGACACGTTGTTGGAACGCCACAACAAGATGATGTTGAGATTTTCCACGAGTCTGATGAAACGTTCAGTTGCTATGCTTACCGAAGCAAAAGCGGTAAATACATATTGATTGGCTCAAGTGCCACGGTTAGTACCGAGTATCAATATCTTTCAGCCGATGATCCTGAAGGTGAGTTCAACATGTTCTTGCCTCGTGAGCGTGATCACGAATACAGTGTGGCTCATTTCAAAGATCATTTCTACATTCTTACCAATTGGAATGCAAAGAATTTCCGCCTGATGAAATGTGGTTTAGACAACACAGCTCAAGATCAGTGGGAAGAAATTATTCCTCATCGTGATGATGTATTGTTAGAGGACATCGACATTTTCTCGAAATACTTGGTTTTAGGTGAGCGTCAAGATGGTTTGATGAATATCCGCGTAAAATCTTGGGACGATTCTGTAGATTATTACATTCCGTTCCACGATCCAGCTTATGTGGCTTACACTTCAATCAACCGTGATTTTGATACCGATTTGTTACGTTACGGATATTCATCCATGACAACTCCAGCTTCTGTTTTTGAATTCAACATGATTACCAAAGAACAGAAAACGCTGAAGCAACAAGAAGTAATTGGTGGACACAATCCGGATGATTACGAAAGCAAACGCATTCACGTGAAAGCCGAAGATGGTGCTGAAATTCCAGTTTCAATCGTGTATAAAAAAGGCATTGAGCTGAATGGTGAGAATCCGTTGTTGTTGTATGCATACGGATCGTACGGTATTTCAATAGATCCAGGATTTAGCTCTGTTCGTTTAACGTTGCTTGATCGTGGTTTTGTATATGCTATTGCTCACATCCGCGGAGGCGAAGAACTTGGAAGAGCTTGGTACGAAAACGGTAAACTACTCCAAAAGAAAAACACTTTTACCGATTACATCCAGTGTGCCAAAGAGATGATAAAACTCAACTACACCTCGCCACAACATTTGTACGGAATGGGCGGTAGCGCAGGTGGATTATTGATGGGTGCTGTGGTAAACATGCAAGGCGATTTATTCAACGGAATTATTGCAGCTGTGCCGTTTGTTGATGTGGTTACAACCATGTTAGATGAAAGCATTCCGTTAACAACTGGTGAGTACGATGAGTGGGGAAATCCAAACGATGATACGTATTACAACTACATCAAATCATACTCGCCATACGATAACGTAGAAGCCAAAGAATACCCCAATATGTTGGTAACAACCGGTTTGCACGATAGCCAGGTGCAATATTGGGAGCCAGCCAAATGGGTAGCTAAGTTGCGCGAATACAAAACCGATAAAAATTTGTTGTTGCTCCACACCAACATGGAAGCCGGCCACGGTGGTGCTTCTGGTAGATTTGAGGCGCTCAAAGAAACAGCTATGGAATACGCCTTCTTCTTTATGCTAGAAGGGATTACGGAGTAAATAGAAACTTCAGATAAAACAAAACCCCAACAGATTCCTGTTGGGGTTTTTTATGCTGAAATGCGTTATTTCTTAAACCGTACCTTCAGTAGCATCGTTGGCAGATTTTGCCGTAATACCAGTAATGTCGCGGTCAAACATATACAAGCCGCTTCCTTTATCATCGCCAATCAAGCGCAGTTTATCTAAGATTGTTCTTGCTAAAGCTTCTTCTTCAATTTGCTCGCTTACATACCACTGCAAAAAGTTGTGTGTGGTGTAATCTTTCTCTTCTAAAGTAGCGTGTACTAACTCGTTTATCTTGTTAGTAATTTCCATTTCGTGAGAAAGTAACTCTTCAAAAAGAGGAAGTAAACTATCAAATTTACTGGTTGGAGCTTCCAATGCTGGAACAATTGCGTGTCCACCGCGTTCGTTTACAAACTTGATAAGTTTCAACATGTGAGCGCGTTCTTCTTCACTGTGTTTATACATAAAAGCAGCTACACCTTCAAACCCTTGTGTTTCTGCCCATGAGGCCATTGCTAGGTATAGTTGAGATGAAAATGCTTCGCTTTTTACTTGTTCATTCAGTTGTGCTTCAATGCGCTGTGAAATCATGTTGATAGATTTAATTGTTTCGTAACCGCAACAAAGGTAATAATTGACACCTTTGATTTGGTTCAAACTAAACTTTGGAAAGAAAAGTCCTAAACCAATTTGTATGTCGAGGAAAAGATCCAGCTCTAATAAGTCTTCCAAATCATTAGGTAAAATCACCAAAAAGAAAATGCAACACATGGTGATTGATGTGTTCTCGCAAAACCCGCAAGCAACCATGAACTACAAGCAAGTTGCGGCTCGCTTGGGGTTGAATAATGCACACGATCGCGAGATGTTGGTGAAACTTTTGAATGAGATGCGAGCCAAGGAAACGCTGCAGG
>CAJWSQ010000236.1 GCA_913045895.1 uncultured Flavobacteriales bacterium
ATACCCATAAATTTCTTGGGAATTACGGCCATTCCATCTATCGCATTAGCTGAATCCAGTGGAATGGATACTTTGAATTTTTCATCAAGCACCACTACAGCTATAAAACTGGATCTGGAAAAGTTCAATTCACATTGAGAACCAGTGCCCCAGAATCAGACTATAACTACAGCTATTTGAGGTTGGAATCTAAAAACATCCAAAAGATTTCAATCCTGCCGGTATATATTAGAGTATTTGCACAATATGGATCAGGAAATAATTGGGCTCCAGAATCTCAGCTTTATTTAGCTGGTGCAAATCCTGAAGAGCAAATGAGTAATCCTTTAACCCGATCAGCCGGAATTATTCCAGCAGATTTGGGAACATATGGTGCAGATATTAACAACTTTCACGAATCAGGTGGACTTAACTTGCGTGGATATGCAGGCTATTTAGCTCCTTTTGAAGATTCAGATGGTACACAACATTTAACGTATAGAGGAACTTCAGGAATTAGTGCTACTGGTGAAATACCTTGGACAGCTCTAATTCCACTGCAGGTGAAGTCTGTTGAGAAATACCTCAACGTTTCTTCTTACTTTTTTGGTGATGTTGGAATGATAAATTCCAATAATACAACTGGTGATATATCTTGGGCTGATGCTAGAGCTGATGCAGGTATCGGAGCTAAAATAGATGTTTTCCAGTGGTGGAATTTCACCGACTTAAAACCTGTTTCAATACGTTTTGATGTTCCATTTTGGCTAAATAGTCCACCCCCAACTCAAGAATATTTCGAATTTCGCTGGCTAATAGGATTGAGCAAAACCTTCTGATGCAAATTTCAGGAAAAGAGAGGTACATCGAATTAGCTGATCACACTTCCATTTTTGGAAAACCTTGGTGGTTAGATATCATTTGCAATAAAGCTTGGGATGCGTTTGTTGTTGAAGATAATGGAAACGCCATACTGTGGCCGTATTTTCACAAAAAGAAGTACGGATTCAAGTACATCATCATGCCTCAAGTCAGTTTGTTTCAAGGCCCTTTTCTTGTTGGAAGTCCAACTAATGAGATGTACGCCAAAGCCCTTTTACAATTCAAAAAATGGGATCAGGTTGTTTATCAATGTAACCCCTATTGGAACCCAGCTGATGAATTCAAAGCCTCATTTAATATCACTGAGCGCACACACTACGAAATAAACCCAACTGAAAACTGGCGCGAGAATTACAATAAAAACAACCAAAGAAAATTTAAAAAAGCAGCCAAATCACTTCAAATTTCGAAAGCTAATTCTCCAGATAATTTCTTTGAATTAACACAACAAACTTACAAGCGTCAAGGAGTTGAAGTACCTTACAGTAAGTCTGATTTGAAAGACTTGTTTAAGCATGTTGTTGAACGCAACTGCGGATACATTGCAGAGGCTATAACTGAGGATAATGAAGTTGCAGGCTCTGTTTGGTATATCTGGGACAATGAATTTGTGTACTACTTTTTAAGTGGAATGAGTGATCGTTTAGCTAATACAGGAGCTATCACTTTTTTGGTTGATCACGGCATTGAACTGGCTTACCAAAAAGGGTTAAAGTTTAATTTCTATGGATCTGAAGTTGAAGGTGTAGCTAGATTCATGCAAGCTATGGGCGGAACACCGAAATCGAGTTATTTATTAGAATCCATAAACAACCCGATTCTTCGAGTTTTAACTTTTCTCAAAAACAAAATCGCCCCTTGAAACTGAATCCAAGAGGCGATGTCTATATCTTTAAATGTATGTAGCACTTAAGCTACTTCTTCATCTTTTTTCTTGTACTGCATAAAAAGCAAAGCTCCAGCAGCAATCAACAACAGGATTGAACTTGCCATTGAAATTTTCTCTCCAACAAAGTAACTGTCTGGAATAAACTTGAATTCAATGGTGTGATCTCCAGCAGGAATATTCATCCCTCTCAATACATAATCCACACGAACGTGTTCTGCAGGCTCACCATCAATAAAAGCCTGCCAACCTGGTTGATAATATACTTCACTAAACACGGCAAAACCATCACTAGTACTTGATGATTTGTATGTCATATGATTTACTCTTCCTCTCACTTGCTGAATTCTACCTGATGTAAACTCTTCTTTCACATTAGTTTTAAATCGTTCATCAATAATAGCTGTAGACTTCGGCTTGAAATCACCAATTGCATTGATTTCTTCATCGGCATTTTTCACCCACTGGATATTTGATACAAACCATGCATTTCCAGCTGCTTCAGGATTAACCTGAACTTGAGCTTGTTCTCCACCCATTATCACATACTTGGTATTAAGCATGTTTAAAACAGGTTGATGGAATTGACCTGTACCTCTATTCAAGTGAAACTCTATCAACTCTTGATAGCGCATCAACTTGGCGGCATGATAACCACCAATTGTTTTATGAAAATAACTTGTCCTAGAAGTGTTAAATGTGTTATTCGCTAAATCCAATACACGATAATTGGTCATTGTATCTAATGTATTGAACATCAATTCTTGTTGTTGAATGCGATCTGATTTTTCTTTTTGTAATGCAGATTTCAAATTGGCATCCATCGCTTTTTGCAAATGAGGATTCGCTTTAGTCTCCATTTGCAAAATTTGAAGATCATAATTTTCAGCTGTAAATGGAGTTTTCTTTTCTTCTTTAGGCATCCAATTCACATACTGACCTCTAACTTTATCTCCATTCAAATACCTTTTGTCTACAGACCATAAATCAAGTGTAACCACTACTATTAAACCATAAACAAGATAATCGCCTTTGATTTTCCCATAACCATAGCCAAACACACCAGCTAAGGCTAGCACCAACAAACCGACACTACGCCAAAGGTCACTTTTGAAAATACTCATCCTAGCCGTTTCAATACTATCAATAAATATCTGGTACTGTCCTGCTTGCTGAGGGTTTTGATTCATTTGTTGCGTTAACTGAGCATATTCTTGATCTCCAAAAAAGCTGAAAAATGAATCTGGCGTTAGACCAAACAACACTAAAATACCAAGGAAAACTCCCGAAGTAATCATCAACTTCTTTTTATTCTTTTCCCAGAAATTCTCTTTTGTGATTAACTCGTTCAAGAATAAAACGGCAACTATCGGCATAATCATTTCCACAACCGTCAGCCACATGGTAACTGTTCTGAACTTGTTATACATCGGGAAGTAATCGATAAATATATTAGTAAGCCCCATGAAGTTTTTACCCCATGCCAACATGATAGCTAATACTGTTATAGCTAATAAAGGCCATTTGATCCAATTATCTATAGTTACAATACCCAACAAGAAAAGAAGTACTATGATGGCACCAACATATACAGGTCCAGCCGTAAACGGTTGATTACCCCAATATGAATTGGATTGAGAAACCATTTGCTTCATTCTATTGTCTACATTTTTTAATGCAGATTGATCTTCTCCAATTCTTCCTGTTGGTCCACCTTTAGCATTAGGAAAAACCAAAGACCATGTTTCACCAATACCTAAACTCCAGTTTGTAATGTAGCTTTTATCTAATCCACCTTTGGCAGCAACTTCATTAGAAGAACCATCAGCCTCTTTTGATAACTCTGATTTACCACGAATAGTACTTGTTGCATATTCATAGGTTGACCACAAACTACTGGTATTTGTTGCGAGAGCGAGGATAACTGCTACCACTAAAACAACTCCACTTTTCCATACAAAATCGATGTTCTTTTGCTTTAACTCAATAACATATTTCCAGAGTAGAACTGCTCCCACTAATAACCCAGTATAATATGTAATTTGAAAGTGATTGGCCTTCAACTGCAAGCTAAACGCAATGGCAAATACTAAACCTCCCAATAAATACTTGTTTCTAAAAAGATATATCACTCCTGCTAAAATAGCTGGCATAAAAATGTGTGAAAGCTATAACAGACAGTTTGGAACGGATTATCGATGTGTAATGCCAACTAACTTATATGGTTTTGGGGATAACTTCCATCCTGAAAATAGCCATGTTGTTCCCGGGTTAATTCGTCGATTTCATGAAGCGCGCTGCTCATCTCAGTCTTCAGTAGTGGTTTGGGGAACCGGGGCTGTCAGGCGCGAGTTTCTCCATGTAGATGATATGGTTCTGGCTACCCACTTTATAATGAATCTTTCAAACGATATTTATTCAAAATGGATTAAGCCTAATCTTTCTCATATAAATGTGGGTACCGGAGAAGATTGTTCTATAGAAGAATTATCTAGGTTAATTGCAGATATTACGGGGTTTACAGGAGATATAATATTTGATGCTTCAAAGCCTGACGGGCCTCCGCGTAAATTGCTTGATGTATCACTCATAAAGTCTTTGGGGTGGAAGCCGCAAATTAATCTGCAAGATGGACTTAAATCTACATATTTATGGTTTACTGAAAACTCAAATGCTAGAAGCTAATCGGACATCTCTTACTTAGGAATATAAATTAATAAATACACTTGGAAACATTATGAATAAAATCGCTATTATTGGGCTTGGATATGTTGGATTACCTCTAGCCGTAGAGTTCTCAAAAAAATATGATGTTATAAGTATTAAAAAACCTAAAAAAATTTGTGCCTTTAATTATAATATTCCTGGGGATATAAGCTCTAGTGCAT
>CAJWSQ010000237.1 GCA_913045895.1 uncultured Flavobacteriales bacterium
ATCTCTCTTAAAGTTCCCACCTCGTTTGCAAGTTCAGCACCAATTCCAAAAATTAATATCGTCATCGAATCGACAAGCTGCGAAATATCCTTTGCATTGAACAATGAGAAAAAGGACGCGAAGAGCAGCATACTCCAGTACTCCGGTACATTCCACCAGATTCAAGTTGCATTAAGTTCCATACTCTGGCACACCGATTCATCCAAGTGTCTGCCAATACATCATGGTCAACTCAGTGTTGTGTACTTTTCTGATGTTGAAACCATCCCGTCCGGTAAAAAAGTCATTGAAATCGTTCATATCAATGATCTTTTGACAATATCATTGCAGACCTTTGGAAATTTTGAACAGATTGATACCATTATCGATAGCATACGATCACAACTGCCCGAAGTAGTGATTCGTGTAACAAATGACGGGCCGTTTGCTACGCGACCTCGATATGCCGGTGCTGGCGTTGATCCTTTCATTGAATACATTCATGTCGGATTCGATGTTGGTCTTGGGCACAAGCGTCAAAGATTGCATCAAAATGTAAAAACAACTCATCATCATGAAAAAGAAATATACGGGCGTGCCCAACATCTTTCGCAAGAAAAACACAGCACCAAATAAATTCCCAACCGTGTTGTAGGATATTTGATATACTGGCATTCCACTAAACATGCTCCAAGTCCACAAAGGCTCTTCACCAGTTACATCACGATGAACATTTGCAGCATGTGACATACCTACCCATGAGATTATATCTCCTTGACGTAATTCATATCCTTGAAATGCTTGAGGAAAAAAGGCAGCACTTAAAACAAAAAAGATGCCTATCGCAATTGCGTGAGGCATCCATGATTTGGTTTTTAAATCCATATATTTTGTAGTTAGATTATTCTACTTCTTCGTAATCGGTAAATTCACCTTGATCAGCATTGTTCGGTTTACTGATTTTCACTGATCCATCATCACTAATCACCTCTTCCTTTCGTCCCGATCGGAAGTTTGATCCTCTGTTCTGATATTGCTGTTGAGCTTGCTCATACATTTTCTTTTCAGCTTTTTTAAAAGCCCACTTGCCAACAAGTGGGAAAACATATCGCACTAACAATCTTATTCCCAAAAAAATCATGGAAATAACAAACAGTGTTCTCAGTAAACCTACTAAGCTTGCCGAATATACCATTAACGACTGAGGTACAAGTTTCTTTCAGAATAAACTTTCTTGAAGAAAGGATCTCTGAGGTGATTGATAAACTGAATAGCTTCACCAGTTGATTTCATCTCTGGTCCTAATTCCTTATTTACATCAGGGAATTTATCAAATGAGAATACTGGAATTTTGATTGCATATCCTTCTAACTGAGGATTGTATTTGAAATCTTTCACCTTAGCCGCACCCATCATAACTTTAGCTGCCCAATTCACATATGGCTGCTTGTATGATTTAGCGATGAAAGGAACCGTTCTTGAAGCTCTTGGATTAGCCTCAATTACATATACAACCTCATCTTTAACAGCAAACTGTATGTTAATCAAACCAACTGTTTTCAGAGCCACTGCGATTTTCTCAGTAAATTCTTTGATTTGGTTGATCACATTTTCACTCATATCAAAAGTTGGAAGTACTGCATAACTATCGCCAGAGTGTATACCTGCTGGCTCAATATGCTCCATAACTCCAATAATCAATGTGTCTTCACCATCACAGATAGCATCTGCTTCTGCCTCAATTGCTCCATCTAAGAAGTGATCCAACAAGATTTTGTTGTCTGGCATATCACGTAAAATGTTTACAACGTGTTTTTCCAATTCTTCTTCGTTGATAACAATCTTCATGCTTTGTCCACCCAATACATAACTTGGACGAACTAAAAGTGGGAATCCTAATTCTCTTGAAAGTTCAATAGCTTCTTCAGCTGTTTCAACTGATCCATATTTTGGATAAGGAATTCCTAAATCTTTTAATAAAGTTGAGAATACTCCGCGATCTTCAGCCATATCTAAAGCTTCATATCCGGTTCCCATTATTTTGATGCCATAACGGCTCAATTTCTCAGCTAATTTTAATGCTGTTTGGCCACCTAACTGAACGATAACACCTTCTGGTTTTTCGTGTTTGATGATATCATAGATATGCTCCCAGAAAACTGGCTCGAAGTACAATTTATCAGCGATATCAAAATCTGTAGAAACCGTTTCAGGATTACAGTTGATCATCACCGTTTCGTAACCACATTCTTTAGCAGCTAAAACACCATGTACACATGAGTAATCGAATTCAATACCTTGACCAATTCGGTTAGGACCAGAACCTAAGATTACTACTTTTTTCTTATCAGATGAAACCGACTCATTCTCCAATTCAAAAGTACTGTAGTAATAAGGTGTTTGAGCTGGGAACTCAGCAGCACACGTATCAACCAGTTTATATACACGGTTGATGTTCATCTCTGTACGCTTCTCGTGAACTTCACTTTCTAAACAACGTAACAAATGTGCAATCTGACGATCTGCATAACCACGTTGCTTAGCTTCTAACATCAAGCTAGAAGGCATACTTTCGATATTGTATTTTTCAATCTCGCGCTCAAGAGAAATCAACTCATCAATTTGGTGTAAGAACCATGGATCGATTTTCGTTTTCTCGTGAATGGTTTTGAAAGGAATACCCAGTTTAACCGCATCATATAAGTGGAACAAACGATTCCATGATGGTCTGGCTAAACTCGCTAAGATTTTATCTTGATCTCTCCACTCTTTGCCATCAGCACCTAAACCATTGCGGTTAATCTCTAGCGACTGACAAGCTTTTTGTAAGGCTTCTTGGAAATTACGTCCAATTCCCATTACCTCACCTACCGACTTCATTTGAAGTCCTAATTCTCTATCAGCACCTTTGAATTTGTTGAAGTTCCAACGAGGGATCTTAACAATAACGTAGTCTAACGTTGGTTCAAAATATGCTGTTGTTGTGCCTGTAATGGCATTACTTAACTCATCTAATGTGTAACCGATAGCCAATTTAGCCGCGATTTTCGCAATTGGATATCCTGTTGCTTTTGATGCCAATGCTGATGAACGAGAAACACGCGGGTTAATTTCAATCGCGATGATTTCTTCTTTTTCATCTGGAGATACAGCAAACTGAACGTTACATCCACCGGCAAAGTCACCGATTTTACGCATCATTTTAATGGCCATATCTCGCATACGTTGGTAAGTAGAATCACTCAACGTCATAGCTGGAGCTACCGTAATAGAATCTCCAGTGTGAATTCCCATTGGATCCATGTTTTCGATAGAACAGATAATAATTACGTTATCGTTCTTATCGCGCAACAACTCCAATTCGTATTCTTTCCAGCCTAAAACGGCTTTATCAATCAATACTTCGTGGATTGGAGATGCATGTAATCCACGAGTTAATTTTTTCTCAAATTCTTCAGGAGTATGCACGAATGAAGCTCCTGATCCACCCAATGTATATGATGGGCGAATTACTAATGGAAATCCGAATTCTTGAGCGGCTTCTTTTCCTTCTAGAAAAGATTTAGCCGTTCTTGATGGAGCTTGGCCAATACCAATAGTATCCATCAATTTGCGGAATTCTTCACGATTCTCGGTAATCTCGATTGCATCGATATCTACACCGATCATTTTCACTCCGAAGTCTTTCCATAGACCTGTGTTATCACACTCTATTGCCAAGTTCAAAGCGGTTTGTCCACCCATTGTTGGCAAAACGGCATCGATTTGTCGCTCAGACAATATATGTCTGATTGAATCTACCGTTAGAGGCATTAAATACACATGATCAGCCGTTACAGGGTCTGTCATGATTGTTGCCGGGTTAGAGTTTATCAAAGTAACTTCGATCCCTTCTTCTTTTAAAGATCTAGCTGCTTGAGAACCTGAATAATCAAATTCACATGCTTGACCAATAACAATAGGACCTGAACCGATAATTAAAATTGATTTGATGCTTGTATCTTTGGGCATTTCAAGAAGTTTAACTGCTCACGAAAATATTCCGGCAAAAGTAACAATTTGAGTAGATTCCTAAATGATAGAAAGCAAGGTGATTGAGCATTTATTAACATGCAATCAACTCCAAGTTGAAATAATTCAATTCGGAAAAGGCAAGATTCCATTAGTTGCTTTTCATGGCTATGGTAGAACTGCTCTAGATTTCCAGTACTTTCAAAAGGCATGGAATGATCATTACACCATCTACTCCATCAACCTTTTTTACCATGGAAAAAGTTTTCCATTAGACGGCTCCTTAACTGGATTCACGTTGAGTAAGGAAGAGTTTATTTCAATCTTGAATCAATTTTTATCACATTTTAATATTCAAGATTTTGCCTTAGCAGGTTACAGCATTGGCGGACGAATTGCTTTAAAAACACTGGAGTTATTTCCTGAGAGAGTAAATGAACTCTGGCTATTTGCGCCAGATGGAATCAAAAAGAGTTTTTGGTATTCTTTAGCCACGGATACTTTTTTAGGTAGAAAACTTTTCAGTTGGGTTATGAAAAAACCTCAACTGCTGAAAAAAGGAATCGACCTAGCTTATAATTGGAAGATTATCGGATCTAAACTTCGTCAATTT
>CAJWSQ010000238.1 GCA_913045895.1 uncultured Flavobacteriales bacterium
TTTATTTGTGATCTTTCAGAATCATCATTATTAAATATTCTTGAGTAACTATTTTTGAAAAAAGTAGAAAAAAAAGAAAAGAAAGGAGTCCATGACAAAGTGTGATATATAAATATATGTAAGATTTCACAGTATTCACAAGTATATAAATATTTGATCGAGTAACCAAAACACAAAAAATCATATTCAAAAATCATATTCAAGAAACACACACCTATAAATTCTTCCATGATTGTCTAAAATACTCCCTGATTGCCAACCATCACCAATATCATGCATATTAGACCATAATGTAAAATTAGAAGGTCGAAATTTGATCCATCTTTCACTACCAGAGGCTGCTTGATGAACCCAATAACGTAGTTTGACTTCATACATGGTCAGATCACGTGGTAAAAACGTTACAACATCACGGACAGAATATTTTTCACAACACAAAACTAATGATTGCACAGAAGAGGAAGATGCTTGACCCATATTTGTTCGGCTTAAACTTGCTGTCAAAGTTGCTTCTTTTTTTATATGCAATAATTTTAATGTCTTTGTAGCACTACTGTTTTCTCCATCACATCGAAACATTTTAGTTCCTGTTCGAAGAATTAAATTTTGACCAGAGTGTTCGTTTAGTAATTTATCTCCACCCTCATCAATTATATTTCCAAACCCACTTTCGTCGCCAAGAGAAATTGCGGCGTTATATAATAGTTTACCTTTCTCAAGAATATTTACATTAAACGATTGGACAGGAGACTCTTCAGTAACAAACGTTTCTAAATTTTCTCCAACTAATCTACCAGCTGGAGTATTGCTGTGTTTAACTGATTGTCCATGAATAGAAAATTCTGAAACGTCAAACACAGGTTGTAAGAGTTTGTCACCAATGTCATCTGTAGAATCAACACCGCCGCTAGTATTAAGAATTATAGTGTTACCAGATTTCTCATTAATAATAAAACTTGGGGAACCTTCATTCAGAATAGAATCTTCAGTAAGAATAGAATCAGTATTGTTACCAAACACTATGCTTGTATCAACTTCATAAGTTAATTTATTACCATCTGTTAAATCTGAACCATCCAAACGAAGAAAACTTCCTGGCGAGGTAGTTGAATCTTCTAATAAGATATCATCGCCCGTATTGTCTTCAAGATTTATCCTACCTTCAAAATCGACAGTAGAAAGATTAGTTAGTAAAACTCCAGAAAGTTGTTTATTGAAGAAATCAGTCCCTACTGTTTCATCTTCAAGCTCAACGTGATCTTCAAAACGTTCAGATCGATCAAAAGCTTTTGTTCGATGACTATCTAACAAAAATTTACCAGACTCATCATCGACAACAAACGACCCAGACTCTAATTCAATACCCTCATCAATAGTAGAGTCCATGTCATCAATTTCCATACTGATTTGATGTACATTAACTTCAAATGCTTCAGAAATTATCTCACCAATTTCAAAGCTTTCTATTGCAATTCCTTTACCTTCTTCACTAAATGCATCTATTAAAAATCCAGAACCAAACTCATCATTAACTTTATAAAGTTCATTAATGGGCCCATGATCAGGACGGTCTGGTTCAACAATATCATTATCCTCTAATGTTAAACCATCATTAGATGAAACTTGACTTTCTGATGTTAATCTATTTGTAGGAGTAGAACTAATTGTTAGTTTTTGAGTAGCAGAATCATATGAAACAACTGAACCTGTATGTGTCTGTAATGTATTTCCAGTTCCAAATGATCCAGTAACATCTTTAAGAATAAGGTTTGTATTTGCAGTAACGGCAGGAGTTGTCGGATATTTAAATCCAGCATCATTAATTGCAATTTCAGAAATAGCACCAATGTCTGTTGTCAAAAGAACTAATGTAGCCTCTTCACCATTTATTGTTGAAATTGTTGCAGTTGGTAGCTTAGTATATCCAGACCCGCCATCAATTAAATAAATTCTATTAATTTCACTGCTTTCATCATTACTCAAAGTTGATGTTTCTAAAACTATACCATCAGTATCAGTACGAAATGAATCTCTAGAAAGTGAATCAGTGTTTGATATAATTAAATCACCAAGAACTGCTTCCGTATTTGAACTTGTAGAAGTGGTCATACCAGTTGCAACATTACCAGACTCTAGCCGTAATGAAAATCCATCATTTAAAGCTTCTGTATCTGAATAGAATAAATTATATAAAGAACTGTTAAAACTAGTCTGACTTTTTTGCAAAAGATTAGAAGGCGACCAAAATATTAAGTCTGGAAATTCCTCAAAAATTAAAGCTTCTGCTATTCCAGTATCTAAATTTTTTACTTCAGCTCTTTCCTTTGTTGAATATAAGGGAAAGTAATATGTTTGAGTAGTACTGTACCGGCGATCTATTCCAAGAACTGTATATGGTTCACCGGAAAGAGTAGCTACTGATGTTCCATTCAATAAAATTTTATTGTTTACAAAAGATAATGTAGTCGATGTTTCTTGTGTAAGAACCTCTGGTATTTCTGTTGTTGCATCTTCAGTTGAAAGTCTACCACCTACAACAGAAACAAAAGCTCTAGCAGAATTAACACTAGTATCACTAACAGTAGGTGTAAATTTTATTCCATCACCAACATTATATTGTTTACCAGAATTATCAATATGAATATCACTTACTGATCCCGACGATATTTCACTAACTTTTGCAGTAGCCTGACCATTTCCAATTTCTGGGTCTAAGGTTACTGAATCGCCTGAACTGTATAGGATACCACCAAAATCTCCAGCAGATACTGTCAATACAATATTCTGAATAGTAAATTTCATAGTAGTATCTTTTGATGTAGCTACTCCTGTTATAACTTCAGAATTTGTAAACCCACTACCTTGAACGCTGTCTTTCCTAAGAGTAAACTCCACAACGGAGTCTGTTCCTTGATTAAATTGAGATACTCCAATAACTTGGGCTGTTGTTCCAGAAGAAGCACCAGTAATAATTTGTCCTGCCATATCAGCTGGAACTGCGCCTTCAGAATCAGAAGTACATCTAATAGCCAGAGGGTTAGACCAGTTACCATCACTTAACCTCATCATATATTTTGCTGGGTATGTGATGATTGCTTCTTCACCAAGGAATACCCTAAAGAAAAGTTTATGTCCTTCTGAAGTTCCTTTTGCTGCGTACATGTCTCTAATCTGTTTAATCAGATTTCGTTTAGACACTCCACTTGCAAGAGAAACAGGAATTGATTCCATGAAGGAATCTTTGAATGATGTAAGAAAACGATCAACAGTATTATCAGGGTTAGCATACTCTAACAACTGTTGAATATTTTGTACAGGGTTTGCACGATATTTTTTTAGAGTTGATACAGCACTACTTGTATTACCTGTAATAGTTTCGCCTTCAATGAACCTCTGGTTTGCAGTTATGAACAGCTGTTCATTATCATCTACCAAAATTTTAGCAGTAGCCTTACTTGTCGTTCCAGTAATTGTTTCCCCGATAATAAATTTACCAGTTGTTCCACTACCACTTTCAAAGACAATCCTATCTGCACCATTAGAGCCTGATATGTCAGTAGAATCTAAGACCAAAAAACTTGGCGTCAATGTTTCTAATAGAACTTGATCAATCGTTCCATCAATAGTTATCTGAGCAGATTCTAAAAACCTATAATACTGTCTAAGAAACTCAACAAATATTGGATGGTCAGCCTGAATATAATCAGGCACTTGTCCATCTATAAGTGGCGATATATCGGTAATTAAAGCGCTATCAAAAGGTGCCATTGATCTAATAACTCGTTCCAGAACTGCTTCACACCGAAACCTGGTTGTTCCTCCGAAGTATCGTGAAACAACATGAACCCGTTTAATGACATTTTAGGCGACCACGCTTCATAATCACTGCGAACAGCTTCATAGCTGTGGCACCCGTCAATATGGATTAAGTCCACTGATTGATTGTCAAATATTTCCACGGCATTTTCAAAAGTCATGCGGAGTAGTTTAGAAAATTGGCTGAAATTCAGATTGTTATAATTTTCTACATATTGATACACATCTTCTTGATAAAACCCAGCATGTTCTTCCCCCTCCCATGTGTCTACGGCATAACATGTTGTTTGGAGTCGGTTTGCATTTACACTATCGCAAAGAGAAAAATAGCTTCCCCCGTGATGGGTGCCCAACTCAACGAACTTATTTGGATTAATTTTTTTGATAAAAGAATGCCCAAATGGGATATGACCAAGCCAAGCGGACCTACGTTTTTTTTTATCGATATGGTGAGGTAAATACAAAGCTATCCTATCTAATTTTTATTTTTGTGGAACTTAAACCGATATTTCCAAAGTAGTACGCCGTTTGTTTTACAATGCTGCTTTGTAGGGCTTTGATCAACCCTTTTTGGCTGCTGTACTTTGGTTCGGGCATTTGATTCACGACTTCTGGTCTCGAAGGTGGGTTTGATTGGGAATTTGGGCTGATGGGCGCCCATTTTTGAGACCTATCAAGCTGCTTTTGTTCAGATTTTATCATTAACACCCCATTTGAGAATTGGCGGTGTGCGCAGCCGTTGGATGGTTG
>CAJWSQ010000239.1 GCA_913045895.1 uncultured Flavobacteriales bacterium
GATCGAAAATGGCCAAGAAACCAGTAAAGAAACCAGCAATTCCTTTGGTGTATAAACCAATAATGGCTGTTCCGCTAAAAATCCCCAAAAACAACGAGGTGATAACTTCTCGTGTGATCAGTGCCAAAATGATGGCAATGAGCGGTGGAATAACTGAAGTAAACAATGGAATCGGACTTACAGAATAGCTTTTGGTGGCATTTGAAAATTGAACTTCAAGCTCAGACATCTCACCTGAAAAAGTCATTTCGAAATAGCGATTACCATCTTCATCAACGAGGACAGAATACGTCTGGTCGTTGATTGAAATCAAAGAATCTGATGATTCAGAAACAGGAATAGTGTACGATACGTCCTCAACAATCCACTCAGGTAGTTGGATGTTTTGGGCTTGGGTACAAACAGGAAATAAAATCAATAAAAATGCTGAAACAACACCAAGAATCAAATGATTTCGCATGCGGTAAAGATATAAATCTCTCCATCAGTACAAACCACCCTTAGGTGCAATTACTTGCAACGACTGTGGTTGAATTTGAATGTTTAATGTGTTGTTGATTGCAACCGCTTCGCCATCAATATTTACAACTCCTTGTGGCGTTTTAACTCGAATGCTTTTGGCTTTCATCAACTCCATATACTTTGAGTTTCCAATGGTTTTAGCTACCATTCGGTAAGCAATTGAAAGCGCTGCAGTAAGCGGAAAAGGTTTTAATATGGCTACATCAATTAAACCGTCTTTCATGCTTGCTTGAGGAGCAATGTAAAAGTTGTTTCCAAACTGTGAAGCGTTGGCAAAACTGAACATGAATCCGCTTTCAGTTTTAGGTTTACCGTCAACTTCCATTTCCAGTTCAACGGGTTTAAACTTGCGCCATTCTTTCAAAACCAATTTGGCATAAGTTTTTAACCCTCGAGTGGGAGAGATGCTCATTTTGTAAGCGATTTCTGCATCAAATCCAACACCAGTTAGCATAACAAACGGATGCTCATTCAGCAAACCTGTATCAATGGTTATAACCTCTCCTAAAATCAAATTTTCTAGTGCCTGATTTAAGTGCAAAGGAATTCCCAAATGACGAGCAATTCCGTTTCCAGAACCTCTTGGGATAATTCCCATCGGTTTACCTGATTGAATCACACTTTTGGCTACTTCGTTTACCGTTCCATCTCCACCAATTGCAATTGGAATTAAGTCTCGTTTCAGTGCATCGGCTGCAATTTGGGTTGCTTCTCCTGGAGCGTGAGTGTGGTTTATTTCGCCTGAAACTTCAGGGTGCTTATTGAGGAATTTGCGAACAGTTTCTTCAACGGAATGATTCCCATGTCCAGATATTGGGTTGATGATGAAAGCAAACGTTTTCATGAATCACTCAGTTGATTATGGATTAATCTGTAGTTATTTTCTTGGATAAAAGCTTTCAATTTAAGCAGCATCCATTCTGTTCTTTTCTTCTCAACATCTTGTAAGTCATTTTGTTGGAAGAAATCTTTATCGTAGTCATACAGTCCGTTAACCTGTTGACCATCAAACTTCAAAACGTAGTTTTCATGAATGATTTGATAGCGGTTACTGGTGTAAGTAATAGCTAACCCTTCGTTTGTCTTACCAATCACTTCGCCAAAGCTAAAATACGGTTTGGGATATCCAATCCAGCTGAGAATTGTTGGCGTAATATCCAATTGGTGCGATGCTTCTTCAACACGGCCATGCATGGTTGAATCTGCAGGCATGTAAAACAACATTGGGATGCTAAATTGCCCAACAGAGTTGTTGTAAATTGGAGTTGTTAAATACGAAGCGTGATCAGCTGTAATAGCAAATAAAGTATTCTTAAACCAAGGTTGTTTGCGGGCTGTTTCAAAGAATTTACCCAAGGCATAATCGGCATAAGCAACCGATTTTAAAATAGGGTGTGGCCCTTCAGGAAAGCGGTCTGCAATAGAATCTGGAATTACATATGGATGGTGAGAAGATAAAGAGAAGAACGTGGCCATGAAAGGCGCTTCGGTTTCGGTTAATCGATTTGCAAAAAACTGATAAAACTGCTCGTCAAAAATTCCCCAATTGCCATCGTAATCCCGATCCTTATTTGGGTATTCATTCATCCCAATATATTCATCATAACCGGCAATGCTGGTAAAAGATTCAAAGCCCATTGTTCCGTTGGCACCACCGTGATAAAAACTGGTTTTGTACCCCATCTGATTCAATCTGCTAGGTAACGATGAAAGCTGATTGGATGCGTAAGGAGAGGTGATATAAGGATCGTTCATTAACGGTGGAAGTGAGGCTACCACAGCAGGAATACCATCGATACTTCGTTTGCCATTTGCAAAAAAGCGATCAAACGATAAACTTGATTTTAAAAGCGAATCTAAAACAGGTGTATAACCATCGTATTTATTGTAAAAGCCTATGTATTCTTTGGAGAAACTCTCTAAAATAATGATGACAATATTGGGTTTTTCCCATCTAGCAGTATCGGGTTTGTGATTGAAAGTCCATGCTTTTTGAGCAATTTCTTCAGGCAAGTAGTGTACTTCCTCAACACCTCTGTTTTGTAACGTTTTCATGATGGTGAAAGGCGTATTCAAAACCAGTGGAATGTTGTTTGAAGTGGTCATGTTTCCAGCATTAACCAAATTGATCGGCACCAATTGAACACCACCTCTCAAACCCACAACCCACAAGGCCATCATCAATATTAAAGCAAGGGAATGCTTTACGATGTACTTTCCATTGGTATCTTTATCAGTGATGCCAAACTGGAACGAAGTTTTGCGGTACAACCAAAAAGAGCCAGCAATCAAAGCCAACCCAATCAATAAGATGTACCAGAAATCGAGAAGGTAATCGATTAAAACACTGAAGAAACTACCTTCTGTTGCAATGATTGAGAAAACATCAGCCGTGCTACGTCTGAATGTAAATGGAAAGAACTCCACATCAACCATGTTGAACACAATGCATGTGATGTTGCTGATGTGAAATAAAACCGCTAATATTTTTTGGTAAGCTACGCGATCTCTGATTTTTAGAGGAATGATAGAAAGTAGAATGAACGGCATGTAAATCCACGAAATGGCATTGATATCAAATCGCCAGCCGTAAATAAAATCTATAATTCCGGCCTCGGTAAATGTGCCTTTATTGAAGATGAAAAACACCAACCTTGCCAAGGTAAAAGCCAACATGGCGATGCCAATACGCTTGAAAAGAAGTTGTATGTGTTTAAACTGCCGCATTCCGGGCGGCAAAACTATCATTTTTAACCTTTAATACAGATTAATTTAAACTCTAGTGAACAGTTTATAAACGGCATTGATGAGGTAAATATCAATCTAAAATTGGATCGGATAATTTATGAGTTCAACCTTTAATCCGAATGAAATATCTATACATTTGGTGCAAACCAATGACGCGTAATTTATGAATTTGGTGAACGAAAAAATCACTCGTGATCAAGCAATTCTATTCTATAAAAGCTTGATTACCCCACGTTTAATTGAAGAGAAGATGTTGATTCTTCTCCGACAAGGAAAAATCTCTAAATGGTTTTCGGGGTGGGGTCAAGAAGCTGTTTCAGTGGGAGTTACTTTGGCAATGGATGCCAATGATTACCTCTTGCCGATGCACCGAAATTTAGGGTTGTTCACTACGCGTGGAGTTCCATTAAATAAATTGTTTTCTCAGTTTCAAGGGAAAATGAATGGGTTCACCAAAGGACGCGATCGCAGTTTCCACTTCGGAACACAAGACTATAAAATCGTTGGAATGATCTCTCACCTTGGACCACAATTGGGTGTGGCCGATGGTATCGCGTTAGCCAATAAACTGAAATCAAATCAGCAGGTTGCAGCAGTGTTTACAGGTGATGGGGGTGCTTCTGAAGGCGATTTTCACGAATCGTTGAATGTGGCTGCTGTTTGGGATTTGCCTGTGATTTTCGTTATCGAAAACAACCAATGGGGCTTGTCGACTCCAAGTTCTGAGCAATTCAAATGCAAGCAGTTTATTGATAAAGGTATTGGTTACGGCATGGAAACCATGCAGCTGAACGGCAACAATTTGCTAGAGGTAATTGCGGGAATGCGTCAAGCTAGAAATCAAGTGTTGGAAACGGGTAAACCACTCCTAGTTGAAATGATTACTTTCCGCATGCGCGGACACGAAGAAGCATCGGGTACGAAATACTATCCAGAAGGATTGCAAGATAAATGGGAGTCGAAAGATCCTGTTGCTCAGTTTGAAGCTGAAGTATTAGAATCGGGAGTTATCTCTCAAGGTGAGATGGATGCCTGGAAGGCGGAAATCAAAGCAGAGATTGCCAAAGCACTGTTCTTAAGAATGAGACTGGATGACCATCACTCTTTAGAAAAAATTGTTTCTGGTTTTAGTCGTGGAATGACATTTTTTACTGGAAGAGAGGGTGATAACACCAAGTACAGTTATAGTGACGTCACCACCTTTAACGTTCATGGTGCAGTCCATCCGATTCAACGGTTACGTGCAGCCATGCATCAAACAATTCAGCGTGG
>CAJWSQ010000240.1 GCA_913045895.1 uncultured Flavobacteriales bacterium
AAATTTTCTTTAACCTAGCTTCTGTATATCTCATAGCAGCTGGACTATCGCCGTCAATCGATCCAAAATTCCCTTGACCATCGACGAGCATATAACGTAATGACCAGTCTTGGGCCATTCTAACCATAGAGTCGTATACGGATGAATCACCATGGGGATGATATTTTCCTAAAACTTCTCCTACAATTCTTGCTGATTTTTTGTGCGCTCCTGTTGAACGAATTCCCAATTCATGCATTCCAAAGAGTACTCTTCGGTGAACTGGTTTAAAACCATCTCTTACATCTGGTAGGGCTCGGGAAACAATGACTGACATCGAATAATCGATGTAAGCAGACTTCATTTCTTCTTCAATATTAATTGGTATTATTTTTTCTCCTACGGACATTTAGAGACTTTTTTAAGTTGAGAAATAAACTAAGTTTTTAACACCTCTAATATAAGTCAAAATAGGTATCTTTTTGCCAAGTTTATTAGGAAAGAATTAACAATTTTTTAGTCAAAATGTTGAAAAAATAGTTCGCTTTATTTTATAGTTGTTAAAAAGCTCTTTATCTTTGGTAATAGCTTGTTGATGAAAATTAAATACACATTAATATAATGGATGAAAATTTTTCAAGTAGAGTAAAGGATGTAATCCAATACAGCAAAGAAGAAGCTCTTCGCTTAGGACACCTTCATATTGGTACAGAGCACTTAATATTAGGAATGATTCGTGAAGGGGAATGTATGGCAATTGAAATCCTACTTTCTCTTGGTGTAGATGTTAAATTACTTCGGAAAAGTATCGAAGATGTTTCGGTTTCCTCAGCAAATTCAGGTTCTTCTGATCGATCTAACTTACCACTAACTAAACAAGCAGAGAAAGCTTTAAAAACTACTTTTCTAGAAGCAAAGCTTTTCGATAGTAATTTGATTGGCACTCCTCACCTTCTTCTTTGTGTATTGAGAAATGATTCTGACCCTATTTATCAATTACTATATCAGCAAGGAATCACTTATGATGTTGTTAAAGAGCAGTTTGAATCTAGGGAAGGAAGTGAGTTTAAGGAAGACTTAAAGTCTCAGGATACCTTTTCCGATGATGAGGATTTTCAAAGTTCAGCTGATGATAAGCAAAGCTTCAAGAGTTCTAAATCTAAGCCAAGTTCATCAAAATCAAATGAATCATCTGATCTTAGTATTTTAAACAAAACTTTTATGTCAGCACTTGCTAATTTATTTGCAGCAAAGTTAACTCTAAGTGATGTGGCAGGATTTTCTAAAGCAACCTTCTTTGTAATATAGATACAAGCATTCTGATCACCAGATGATTCAGTCGAATCAACATAATCTGCAGTTGGAAAAACATCACTAGAACTATCTATATCATTAATATCATTAGCTATTAAAATCATTGAAGCGTCATCTAGATCAATAACGGGCGATAAGTTTGTTGCATTACTTGTAAGACTAAACTTTACTTCTAAAGATTTTCCAGAAGATAACTCAAGTTCTTCGTTAACATCAGAAGCCACAATATTTGTTTTTGTCAAATCTACATTTTCATTTAATATTATGGGTACTTCGTCCCTAGCTAATTTTGAAAATGATGTTTCTGTACCACTTGGACTTGTTCCAGATGTAGGAGCTAATTTTAATTTTAAACTTGTATTTGGAAAACCTAGTGTTTTAACTGCAGTTCTTACTGTTTCATATCTAAAGTTCTCTGATGCAACAACAAAATTACCACCAACTTCTGCAGTATCACCAGAACCACTTACAGCTGGAGCAGTAGTGAGTGTAACAGTATAAGAATCTATACCAATATTTGCAATTGAATTATGAACTCTATTAATTTCAGTTAACGGTATTTTGTTTATTTGATATAACTTTACTTCTACATTGTCAACATGAGCAGCTGCTGTAGTGCTACCTTGGGCTCTAGAAATATTAGTTACATTTAAACTAGACAATGTACCTTTTACAATTTCATTACCTATTTTTAAATATATCTTAGAGGAGTCATTACTTGCTTCAAACCCAGTTACAGAAGAACCACCAGTTACAGATGGGTCTAATACTAAAGAGGTAGCAGTTTTTGTAATTTGACCATTCAAAGTAGTACTTAATCCAGAAGTTACATTTCTAATTTCTGAATTATTTGATGTGGAATACATTCCATGATCTTCGTGTATTACTTTCATTACAGTAGAACTATTAGTTAAAAGTAATGGATTTGTTTTAAGTCTTTTGCCATAAGCTGTACCTAAACCATCTGCAGAATCATCTGCATATACTACAGAATTGCCTATGACATCATTTGTCAATTCTACTCTACCAATGAAACCATTACTAAAAAAAGCTCTATTTATTGTAAATTTTATGTCTTCATTCTGTGCTGGAGTCCAAGCACTATCGTTTGAAGATTTATACATTACACCAAGAGCTGGTTGAGTTATAACTGCCCCACCAGAGTAAACATCTATAGCACCCATTTTTGCTGTCCATACACGATAATCTAAACTCTTAGTTATTATAACTAGTGCATATTCTTGTCCTTCTTGAACATAAACAGGAGAATCAAATCTAAATACCGTGGGAGTTATTCCTTCATTTTCATCTGTATTAATAAGACTTGGTTCTAAAATTTTTCTACTATGAGGAAGAACTTTCTGACCCGGCGCGCCACCAACAACATCTCGTATTTCGATCCACACTGGTGTGGCAGAATCTTTGTATGCAAAATACAATTGCACACTAGTAAGAAAACATCCATCCTTAACATCTATCTTAAAAGTTTGTGATAATGGTTGTATTGACATATTATAAGTCCTTCTTATTCAATAAAGATAGTATCTTACCAGTTATAAAGGTGATTGGGTGCCATACAGTACACCAAATTCTACCAACAAAATCATCTTTTTCGTTTTGTTTAATACCAAGTCGAGAAAAATCAGTATCTTTGCTATATTTACTGTATACATCTCTACTTAAAAGATATTTCAAGTGTTGTGTTCTTCTTTGTGCCAACCAACTTCCTGATTTTGTTAACGATGTACTCTTACGCATACCCTTTACCCATGGCATGAATAAGAAATGATATCCTCTTTGGTGGAATGGGGTCAAGTGTGTTTTTGTATGGAAACCCCAAATTTTCATAGCAGTTTTCCAATCATCCAATTGAGTTTGACGATACATTTCAGTACATACAATCTTACCGCCGCTACCGCCACCGCCTCCTGTGTCATCACCACTGTCAGCAACCGCAACAGTTGGTGTTGTGTAGGTATTTCCAGTACCAAACACATCATCAACTTCGGCAGTGTAACCACCACCAGTCGGACTTAAATCTACTGGATCAACCCCCCAATCTTCATTTTCGTTTTCTTCACTACCATCATCATACACTGTATTACCACCACCGTATTCGACAACATCTGTTGCTGGAAGTACATCATCACCAGGCACACCAATTCCTAAATTTGTGTCATCGGGAAGTTCACAAACAGGAAGATCACCACCCTTATCACCACCGCCTGGATCTTCGACAACTGACGTTTCTTCGTCTGTGGGGGTTTGGACTGCAACAACGCCGACAATGGGGTCACAGATGGTTGGGAGCACCACCTCAGGCAGTGGTGCAGGCGGTTGTGGTTCTGGGAAACATATAATTGGCGGCTGTGGAACTACGACTACCTCTACTGGAGCAACATATGTACTAGTATATATACTATCAACTGTGTTTGTGTAAGCACTGCCTGTGTCTACTATAGTAGTGGTTTGAGATTCACTTGTTACAGCAATTTGGGCATTTTTAGTTGCAGTTATTGTTTCTTGTGATGTTTCTAAAACACCAATTGCAGAATAGTTAACTTGACCTGCAGTAGCATTAGCAACTAATACACCACCCATTCCTTGTTTTGCATTTGTTTCACTTGATGTAAGTCTAAATTGCAATTCTTTTTGAGTTTCAAATCTAGGAACATTTTCTTGACCAACAAAAGAAACTTCAGGAATTGTAAAAATTCCTTCAATTTTACCAGCAATATCTGTGATTAAAGGTAAACCCTCATTTGATGCCCCAGAAACTATCGCAACATTTGTATAATCAGAATTTAATGGTGCAGTGAATGATGAAACATCTACTCCATCAAAGAAAGGATATAGTCTTTTACCTGGCAGAAAACATTCCCCAGTAAATGATATTGATCTAGACCTAGCATATGGAATTATCTGTGTGGATATAGAAACATTATTTGTAAAAACTATATCCTCAACAAGAGTATTAGTAACACCAGTTTGTTTTTGATTTGTTGTAGTTGTATCAATTGATGTTTCAACAAGACTTTCAGTATATCCATCTGATTGATAAGATGTCTGCCATTCTTGACTAGTATCTGTAGTAACACCCACACTAACAATTTCCCAAGCATTCCAAAAAGTACCAAGAGAATTAGTATTATTTGCTAAAACGGTATCGTAGTTACCCTGTACTGAAGAGTTAATTATAGGTAAACTCTCTGTTTCGA
>CAJWSQ010000241.1 GCA_913045895.1 uncultured Flavobacteriales bacterium
GATACGTAATCGTACATCTGCTCCAGCCTGATTGTTTACAGTTAAGAGTAGTGAGGCTCTGTCCATCTCTAAATTTCCACCTTGAAAATTGCGGAATAAATCAAGCGAATCTACACTAGCATCAGCTTCAATTCGATTACCGAAATAACCTCTACCATATTCAGGAATCAGTCCTGTAAAACTCGTATTCAACTGTACATAATCTGCAGTTGTAATGGTTACATTCGATCCGTTTGGATCTACAATAGCTCTGTACGTATAAATTAAGGTGT
This sequence comes from uncultured Flavobacteriales bacterium, assembly GCA_913045895.1. Classification (GTDB taxonomy): domain Bacteria; phylum Bacteroidota; class Bacteroidia; order Flavobacteriales_G; family Salibacteraceae; genus UBA6049. Next base: position 273 of record CAJWSQ010000241.1, read on the forward strand.
TGTAGCTATTTTGTTGAAGCCCTCTTAAGTCGATGTCGTAACCACTTAAATCGAAAGTTTCTGAAATACTAGAAGGTGAAGAAATACTTCCAGCAGGAACTGTTTGCGTAAATGTAAAAGGCACACCATTTTGCGTAACGTATGGAAGCGCATAGGTAATAATCGAGTTCTCACTTAAAGTTGAATTCACTTCTAACGACATTTCACCCGAACGGATATTTACATATCTCAGCTCAATATCTTGAATATTGTAATAGGTTTCCTGCGTATCATTCACAATGGTTTGCCCTGGAACCATGGTGATACTTCCCAGTGGTAAATTAAAGAGCTCAGTTACCTGTGTATCTGGAATGGCAAAAAGCGAATCTATTTTAATAGAAAACAGATTTGAGTTGTAAGTTAGGTTGAGTTCACCATTATTCCCAACACTCTTGAGAGAATCTTCAAGAGCATTTTGTAAATACAAATTACTCTTGAGCAGAGGAATGTACCCGTCAATGTCCCAAGTAGGTTGTTTCTGACAACTTACAAAAGCAAACAGAAGTAGAATAAAAAATGGTCTGTATCTCATGATTTTGAGCCGTTAAAGTTAGCAAAAAGGGAATAGCTTACTTCATTCTAATAAAATTCGATCAATTAATGATGAATTGGTATTTTGCAAGCCAGATGTGGAGTCGGATTATACCTTGTTTTTTACTCTTTATAACGGGATTGAGTTACACAGCTCAAGCTCAGTTACATGTCTACCCAGACACCTTGTGCAAAGACCGATTAAAGTGGGTTGGAGGAACTGTAGCAGCTGGATATACCATATCTATGGTTGGATTGTATCAATTGTGGTATAGTGGCTACGACCAAACTCAATTTCATTTTTTCAATGATAATGATGAGTGGCTTCAAATGGATAAACTTGGACACGCCCAAACAGCCTATTTCACTGGCGAATTGGGGTATGAAGCTTTTCGTTGGACTGGTTTGAATGATCGAAAAGCCATCTGGTTAGGTGCATCAACGGGGTGGGTGTTTTTATCTACCATTGAGGTGTTTGATGGATTTTCATCAAAATGGGGTTTTTCTTGGGGCGATATGGCAGCTAATACCTTTGGATCGGCACTATTTATCTCTCAGCAAATAGGTTGGAATGAACAGAGAATACGTATGAAATTTTCGTATTCACCAACAGACTATGCTCAATACAGGGAAGATGCCCTTGGCGCAACATGGAATGAACGGATATTAAAAGATTACAACGGACAAACTTATTGGCTTAGTGCTAACCTAAAATCATTTACACATTGGGATAAATTACCACCTTGGTTGTGTGTTTCTATTGGATATGGTGGAAAAGGAATGCTGGGTGGAAAAGAAAATCCAGATGAATGGGAAGGCGTAACGTTGCCCCAATATGATCGGGTTCGAGAATATTATTTGAGTTTGGATGTGGATTTGCGGAAAATTAAAACATCCTCTCACTTTCTGAAAGCAGCTTTTACAGCTTTAGGATTTATTAAAATACCAGCGCCAACCATTAGTGTTGATGGTAAAGGAGTATGGCGAGCTTATCCAGTTTATTTTTAAGGCAAAACTTCGTACTCAAAAGTCACCCGATCATCATATCCCAAAGGAAAAGCATGGTGTTTTCTGGAGCTTCTAATTCCGATGTGGAAAATGGATTGTGCTGAAATTTGCTTTTCGTTGATTTCAGTAAGTAAAACGTTGCTTGGACTCCATTTGTCAGGAAAGATGCGGTATTCAATGTCCATGTCTTCAGGATCTTTGGCTGTAACCACAAATTCAAGCGAATCACCAGCATGAAGTTTTAAACCCGTTTTAATTTTTCGGGGTTTTCCAGGAACCCAAATATTTCCCAAGTTATCACGAACACTTTCAATTTTAGGAAATCCACGTTTATCACCTTCTTTCCAACTGCGGTAAACAACAATTCGATTTCTTAAAAAACCATTTATACCTAGTATCAAATGCTTTTGGTGGGTGAGTAAAGTTCGGTTGTGCGAGTCATCATCAAAATAACGGTGAAGTGTTGTGAGAAAAACACCAAGGGTATCTAAATCGCCAAAAGCCAGTTCGAAATCACCAACCCAATTGCGTGAAATCATCACTTTTAAATCGATGAGATTACAATAGTTAACTAATTGATTTTCTTCTTGTACAGCAATTTTAGAATTTTCAAATTCTGCACGTTTTTGTTCCATCAACCGAATACGATCGTCAGACAATCCGCTGTGATAAAGCCATTCATCTCCATGCTGCTCCTTTAAAATAAAAGCAACAAAATCGCGTACAGTACTTTCGGTATCTAAGAGTATTTGGCGAACATCCATTGCATCAAAAATACACTAAACAATTGAGCATTAGGTGCCATGAGTTGATACAAGTTATTAACGAAAGAACTTATTTTTGAAAGATGAAGTATACACTGTTTTTTGTTTTATTCTCGCTGTTTTTAGTTCCACTTTTTGCACAAGACAAATGCCTCTCTGGCGATTGTGAAAATGGTTTCGGGAAAATGGAATGTGATTGCGGATATACCTTTGAAGGAACTTTTAAAAATGGTGAAAAAGTAGAAGGTATCTTTATTAAAAAAGACCTGACTTATGAAGGTCAGTTTAAAGATGATATCGCCCACGGGAAAGGAAAAATCACATTCAAAGACGGAAGTTGGTATGTTGGTGATTTTGCTTTTAACCAACCCGATGGATTTGGAGAATACCACATGAGTAACGGTTTTGTATATCGTGGTCAGATGAAAGAAGGAAACTTTTACGGGTGGGGAGCTAAAACACAAACTTTTGGAGATACAGGCGATAGTTTAACGTACTTCGGATGGTTTGAAGATGATGAATTGAATGGAGCTGGAGCCTTTATTCATCCCAGTGGAGTTACTTATTTAGGTTTTTGGGAATCGGGTAAACAAACAGGTTATGGACTAACCATTCAGCCAGATAGCACTTTTGAAGCGGGAATTTATAAACGAGGTAAAATCTCGCACTCGTTTACATTTAATTCAACAGACCAGCAGTCTATTACTTATGAGTTGGATTCAGAGACTGTAGTTTTTAAATACGATTCTAAAACAGGTAACTACATCATCAAAGAACGGTCTTTCGAATCAGACTACGCCTTTGAGTATGATATTGAAATCACTCCTGAAAACATGTTTATCTATCATAAAGCAAAAACGAGAATTGAGCTTTCTCCAGACGGAAAGTTGATTGATTAATTCAGGAAAAAGCGGTTGTTCAAATCGTCTTCTTGGCGATATAGTGCCAGTACCAATTTCAAGTGATTGGTGAGCATTTTTTGCTGAGTTAATGTATTAGTTGTCTCCATCAATTGGTACTTCTCTTCGTTGGTAAGAACCAATTGTTTTGCAATTTCATAAATACTCAACTCAGTGTTTATTTTGTCTGTGAGTTCAGGTGATCCTGTACGCAAACAAAACTCATAGAAAAGTTCCATCAAGTCTTGTCGTTTTTGGAACTTATCGTTTAAAGGTAGTGTTTCAATTTCTCCACCAGCATACATCTTATTTTGGATGTTGTTGTCAATAGATTTGAGTTTGAAAACAGAAACACCTTCAATACGGATATCCATTTTTCCATCAGGATAAAAACGCTCTATATCAATCAGCTTAACTCGAGTGCCAAATGGCATCGGTTTGCCGTCAATCATTGCAGGAATCCCAAAATCTTTGTTATTGGCAAAGCAATCGTTGATTAGCTGCTTGTATCTAGCCTCAAAAATGTGCAAACGAGTTTGCTCGTTTGGTAGAATTACCAAACTGAGAGGAAAGAGTCCGAGTGTTTCAATCTTTGCGTTATCCATCAACAAGGGTATTTAATAATTAATACGGGCAAATTTTTAAGCTAGTTGGGCAACGTGCGAAATATTGTCAACTTTATCTTCAAAATCAGGGTGTAGATACAGAGTATGAGATTGGATTTAGTTAGCTTCGAATTATGGATTTGGAGATTATACTCTACGCTTGGATTTCAGGTTTCACCGTTTTTATAGGTGGTGTATTGTCATATTTTTTTCAACGTTATTTTCCCAGTGGTAAAGAGAAAAATGAAATCATCCATTTCTTAATGGCATTTGGTGGCGGAATTATTTTATCTGCTTTAGCTCTGGTTTTAGTTCCTAAAGGATTGGAAGAATTAGACTTGATTCCTTTGCTGATGTCATTCTCAGCAGGAGCAATTGTTTTCA
>CAJWSQ010000242.1 GCA_913045895.1 uncultured Flavobacteriales bacterium
AAAAACACACCGATTGAAGAAACGGTTTGGGCCATGCACAATTTGATTACCCAAGGCAAAATTTTGTATTGGGGAACATCGGAGTGGAGTGCTCAAGAAATTCAAGCAGCAATTACTGCTGCCCGTCAGTATAATTTAATTCCACCATTGATGGAGCAGCCGCAATACAATATGCTGCACCGCGATCGTTTTGAAGTGGAGTATGATGAACTATACAAACACCACGGAATGGGAACCACCATTTGGTCGCCTTTATTGAGTGGAATTCTTACAGGGAAATACAACAACGGTTTTCCTGATGATACTCGACTTTCATTAAACGAATTGGGTTGGTTGAAAGACAAAGTAGTGGTAGATGAAGTACTTGGAAAAGTACGTCAATTAACAACTTTTGCTCAAGAGTTAGGAACTACCATGCCTCATTTGGCTTTGGCTTGGTGCTTAAAAAATCCGAACGTGAGTTCAGTGATTACTGGCGCAACAAAAGTGTCTCAATTAGAAAGTAATCTGAAAGCTTTAGATACCGTTCCATTATTAACAGATGAGGTAATGGATAAAATCGAGGAGATTCTAGATAATAAACCGCAATTCTCTAAATATTAACCAAATTAATTACCATGGAAGAACTTGATGATTTTTCAACAGACCCCAAGAAAAGACCAGATTTTTTAACAGTATTGTGTGTTTTATCTCTAGTAAACGCAGGATATAAAATGGTTGATGCCATTACGAGTATGACAGCAAACTCTGAAGATTCTTTAGCCGAGCTTGAAAAAGCCATGGAAGATATGCCAGATGAAGCACCAAGCATTGTATCAAGTATATTAGGGCAAACAGCCGATGTTGCAGTAAAAGCTGCAGAGAATGCAATTCCAATGGGTGTTTCTCAATTATTACTATTCTCAATTAGCGCAGTTGGAGCATACATGATGTTTAAAATGGCCAAAAAAGGATTTTACTTGTATACCGCAGCCAATGTGTTGGCTCTGGCCATTCCTTTTGTATTTCTTGGATCAAGTTCACTTGTTTTGATTACCGTTGGTGTGGCTACAATATTTACGGCCTTGTTTATTGGGTTGTATGCTTCTAATCTGAAACATTTAAGCTAGCCTGTGCAAATACCACAACTCACGAAAGAAATTAAATTTCCGCCCCCTCATCTGGCAACAGAAGAGGGGCTTTTAGCTATTGGGGGAGACCTGAGAGTTGAGCGTATCATGGCTGCTTATCATCAGGGGATTTTTCCTTGGTATTCTGATGAAACGCCCATCATGTGGTGGAATCCAGATCCTCGTTTTGTGTTGTATCCATCTCGATTGAAAATCTCAAAGAGTATGAAGCAAGTGCTTCGTCAAAACAGGTTTAAAATCACCTTTGATACTGCTTTTAGAGAGGTGATGGAATCTTGTCAAAAATCGCCTAGATCAGACCAAGACGGAACTTGGATAACGAACGAATTGATTGATGCATTTGAAAAAATTCATGAATTAGGAGCCGCTCATTCTGTTGAGGTTTGGCAAGATGGAGAACTTGTTGGTGGGCTTTATGGATTGAGCATCGGTCGTGTTTATTTTGGTGAATCTATGTTTACTCGAGTTTCAAATGCTTCTAAAGCTGGGTTTATTACCTTAGTTCAAGAAATGAGTAAACGAGGAATAGAGATGATTGATTGCCAGGTTTATACTTCTCACCTCGAAAGTTTAGGCGCAGAATCCATCTCAAGAGATCAGTTTTTAGGTCAATTAGAAGTACTATTGGACTTTGAATCTAATATGGGGAAGTGGACAAACTGGTTGCAAAATGATGAATCGTGAAGAGGCGCTAGCTTTACTAAAAATCAAAGAAGAATTAGATACCGAGGAGATTGAAGAAGTTTTTCAAAATCAGGTTTTTGAGATTAAAAACTTCATCCTTCGCAGTGTAGTTATTCCCAAGTTGTTTTTACCTCGAATCAAAAAACTAAACCGATTAGCTGAAGCTTTTTCAGTATTGATGGATGAACCCTTCGATTCAATTTTGACTTCCATTCCAGATCATTTTCCCACACTTGGTGAATCTCTTCAAGTTTTAAATTTAAACCCCAATTCAACCTATTCAGATTTGATTCGAGCTTATGAACAAGCTTTAGTTCAGGCTCAATTTGCTTTGTCATCAACTTTCGAAATCTCAACACTTATTCAAGCCATCTCAAAGACAATTGAAGTTCAATTAGCTTACGAGTCGGTATTGTGGAACACCTCATCCAACATCAAAATAGATTCCTCTATTGAAGCTCCAAAACAACAAGATCAGTTGGGTTCTGTGGCTTTAAAAAATCTGCTAGATTCATCTAATCAATTGGATCAATCTATTTCCAATTCTTTAATTGATCGTGATTTAGACGAAAGTTTACAAATTAGATTACATCAAGAATTAAGACGTATCGAGGTTGCGAAGAATCTTTGGAAATAAGCTTTAACAAAAGACAGTAACTCTCTACTTGGAGTAAATTTTACCTTTGCGCGCAAATTGATTTTTAGATGTCGAAATTTCATTCGTTAAAGGTTCAAGATATTACTCGTGAAACAGCTGATACTGTTTCAATTTCATTTGATGTTCCAGCAGAACTAAAAGACAAGTTCAAATACAAAAGTGGTCAGTATTTAAACTTAAAGCTGCATCTAAATGGTGAAGAACTCAGACGTTCTTACTCACTTTGTAGTCATCTTAGCTCTGATAACGAATACCGCATTGCAGTTAAGCGTGTTGAAGGCGGTAAGGCATCAAATTATTTGAATGATCAACTTCATGTTGGCGATTCTATTGAAGTTTCTGAACCTGAAGGAACCTTTACTGCTGACGAAAGAGCTGGAAGAGTAGGAAGCTATGTATTTATTACTGGAGGTAGCGGAATTACACCAGCAATGTCATTGATGAAAGGCATTCTTTTTACTGAAGAAAACAGTCAGTGTACGCTTTTCTATACCAACAGAAATGAAGATTCTATCATCTTCAAAAATCAATTGAAAGAGCTAGAAGATCAATATAATGGAAGATTAAAAGTATTCCATGTGTTGACTCAAGCAAACGATGAAGCAGCTATCAAAGCTCAGCCTAATGGCGATTTATTCATTGGTAGACCAGATCGTAAACGCATGTTGGTTTGGTTCAACCAAGTGTTGGATATGGGTATTGATCATGAGTTTTTCTTGTGTGGACCTTCAGGTTTAATGGATGCTGCAAAACAAGCTGTTGAAATTTTAAGATTAGATCCAGGTAGCTTGCACTACGAATACTTTGAAACTCCTGAGGGAGAAGAAAATGAGATTGACGAAGCGGTGCAACAAGAGAGTCAAGCTACCATTATTTTAGATGATGAGGAATTTGAAATTACCATTCCTAAAGGCATGGCGATTTTAGATGCAGCTATGAAAAACGATTTAGATGTTCCTTATTCTTGTAGGGGAGCTGTTTGTAGTTCATGCATCGCTAAGCTTGAGAATGGATCTGTTCAAATGCGACAAAACTTTGTGTTGACAGATGAAGAGATCAAAGATGGATTCATTTTAACTTGTCAATCTCTTCCAACGGCTGCCAAAATCAAGGTAGATTATGATGCCTAAAGATGATTTATAGCAGTTTCTAAGCACTTAGAATTTGCTACTTTTCATCTATGAAATCATCTGAAGTAAAACTCACTTTTTTAGGTGGAGCTGATACCGTTACGGGTTCTAAGATCTTGGTTGAATATCAAGAAACTCGTGTGCTGGTTGATTGTGGACTTTTTCAGGGTTTAAAAGAGTTGCGCGTACAAAACAGGCAACCTCTTTCTGTAAATCCAGAGTCTATTGATTCGGTTTTGTTAACCCATGCGCATTTAGATCATACTGGCTATTTGCCCGTTTTGGTTAAAAATGGTTATTCTGGGCCTATTCATTGTACGCATCCAACAGTTGATATCACTCGAATAATACTTGACGATAGTGCTAAAATCCAAGAAGAGGAAGCTGAAGATGCCAATCGAAATGGATATAGTTCGCACGCTAAAGCCACACCACTTTATGATCGAGATGATGCAGCCAAAGTTTACCCAATGTTGGTTGGACACGATAACTCGGAATGGGTTATCATTCACGGAGATTTAAAATTTCAGTTTCACCATAGTGGACACATTTTAGGAGCGGCAATTATTGAAATGCATGCTGGCGATAAGAAGATTATTTTCAGTGGCGATATCGGAAGACAAAAGCCTTTATTGCTTTATCCTCCAAAGCATTTAAAAGAAGCTGATGTAATTATCATGGAATCAACCTATGGTAATCGATTGCATCCAGAATCTAATGCTATGGAAACGCTCGAGAAAATGGTAAATCATACCAAGGAAAAGGGTGGGATATTGGTAATTCCCACTTTTGCAGTAGAACGAGCTCAAGAAATCATTTATCTGTTAGCCTTACTTAAAGAACAAGAGCGAATTCCTAATTGGCCAGTTTATTTAGACAGTCCAATGGCCGTGA
>CAJWSQ010000243.1 GCA_913045895.1 uncultured Flavobacteriales bacterium
ACTACTTTGAAGCATACGATACCACTTCAAATTTTTTGGAAATTACTGGCTTTTCTGCTGGTTGGGTACAAACTAGATTAATAAAATCCAATACATTCGGGGATAGTTGGTGGAATAGCTTTTTCGGTTTTTTAAACATGAGAATGAAGTTTACTTTATACTCTGATAGTGCTATTAACATGGAGGGCTGGCAAATAGGAGATATTTGTGTAGTTTATCATCATCAGCCCCTTTATTGGGGTATATCAGAACTGCAAGAAAACAGTTCATTTCAAATTGCTCCTAACCCTGCAAATGGTGATTTTTCAATTAAAAGAGAATCTAGCAAAAAAGAGCGATTTACAATATTCAACAACCTAGGTCAAATTGTGAAAGAAGGTGAATTAATGGAATCTGAAGAGACCATTCAATTGAACTTAACTCCTGGTATTTACTTCGTTCGAGTCTCAGATGAAAATAGCCTTTCATCTCAAAAATTAGTTGTCCGTTAATTCCACTTTCAGAGTGAATACAATGAGCTTTTTAATGAATTATATTCGTTAAAATTTTCGCCAATATGTTCAAATCCTCAGATGTAGCTGATTATTACAACACCACCCAAAATCATTATGAAAGGTGGTGGAATTTAAAAGATCAGTTATCGCTGCATTATGGCATTTGGGAATCGAACACCAAAAAGTTTGCTGAGGCATTGGTAAATACTAACGCCACATTATTGAAAGAGGCAGAGATTGAATCTACAGACTTGGTTTTAGATGCTGGTTGTGGCGTTGGCGGGGCAGCTTTATTTGTGCATGACAAAACTGGTGCTTCAGTAACCGGATTAACCTTGAGCCAAAAACAACTGCAAACTGCCCGAAACGCTGCTCTACAAAAAGGCATTCAAGATCAAGTGCAGTTCGAAATCATGGACTTTACACAAACCACTTTTCCAGATGAATCATTTGATGTGATTTGGGCTTGTGAAAGTGTTTGTCATGTTCCCGATAAAAGAGATTTCATCCAAGAAAGCTTCCGACTCTTAAAAAAGGGAGGACGTTTGGTTTTATTCGATTTTTTTCAAGCAAAAGAAAATCAATCCGACCCAAACAACTGGATGCACAAATGGGCTCAAACTTGGGCTGTAGATCGCTTTGCGAGTATAGAAACATTCTCTTCTCAACTTAAATCTGCCGATTTTTCTCATGTTGAAACGCATGATTACACCCAGCAAATAAAGCTAAGCGCTAAAAAACTATACTACGCTTCTTTGTTAGCTGCCATTCCATCAGAAACTTACAATCTGCTACACCCCAATGTTTCTCGGTTTGCCAAAACCCATTACCGTTGTGGCTATTACCAATACAAGGCACTTCAAAAAGATTTGTGGAAATACTTCTTGGTAAAGGCTGTTAAATAATGCGCCATCCAAGAATTGATTTGATAACTTCGTTCAAATTAGCGTTGTGACACTTGAGCGAAAAGTTGCTAAACTGTTTAATCTCAATGATGAGAACTGGCTCAAACATGCCAATCCGTGGAGTGTTTGGACTCGATATTCTGTTCTCCCTCTAATTGTAATTGCTTTTTGGAGCAGATTATGGATTGGCTGGTGGTGCCTGATTCCTGGAATAATCTCACTACTCTGGATGTTTATCAACCCTATTTTCTTTCCCAAACCTAAATCAACTAAAAACTGGGCTTCTAAAGCAGTTTTGGGAGAACGGGTCTACTTAAACCGCGATCAAATTGAAATACCAAAAGCACACCAATCTCCCATTTTTAAAATTCTAAACGCCATATCTTCTATCGGAATGATGCTGTCTATTTGGGCAATAGTCACCTATTCTGTTTGGGGAGCCGTGTTGGGTGTCGCGTTGGCCTATATGGGAAAAAGCTGGTATTTAGATCGTATGGTTTGGCTGTATGAGGATATGAAAGACGCTTCTCCAGATTACAAAAGTTGGGATTTTTAAATATAATTTTTTCTAAATGAAAACAACTCCCGAACACAACAAACGAATTGCCGAAATGACCTTTTCTTCTGTCTATCCGCATTACGTAACCAAGGTTGAAAAGAAAGGAAGAACAGTTGAAGAATTGCATGAGGTAATTGAATGGTTAACTGGTTTTGACAAGCAACAAATAGAAGAACTCATTCATGAAAAAGTGAATTTCAATGAGTTCTTCCAGAGAGCAAAGCTTAATCCTAATGCTCATTTAATTACGGGAATGATTTGCGGCTACCGCATTGAGGAAATTGATAATCAACTCACTCAAAAAGTACGTTATTTGGATAAAGTTGTGGATGAATTGGCGAAGGGCAGGAAGTTGGAAAAGATAATGAGAGAAGAATAAAAAAAGCCACTCATTTGAGTAGCTTTTCTTTCATGAAAAATTATTTGTTTCTATTTCATTTTCACCTCTGCATCAACATTCCAAAGCACAAAACTCCAAATGTCTGCCCACTCTTCAATGGTTTTTGAAGTAGGTTTGCCTGCACCATGCCCGGCATCTACATCAATTCGAATTAATACAGGGTTTTCTCCCTTGTGCTTGTCTTGCAAGGCTGAGATAAACTTGAAAGAATGTGCCGGAACTACACGATCGTCGTGGTCAGCAGTGGTAACCATTGTAGCCGGGTATTCAACACCTTCCTCAATGTTGTGTAAAGGAGAATAAGCATAGAGATTCTCAAAACTTTCCTTGCTTTGCTCGCTGTCGCCATATTCTCCGGCCCATGCCCAACCAATGGTAAATTTGTGATAACGCAACATATCTAAAACTCCTACTCCGGGTAAGGAGACAGCCATTAAATCCGGACGTTGGGTCATTACTGCACCAGCTAATAAACCACCATTTGAACGCCCGTGAATCGCAAGCTTTTCAGAAGAAGTATAACTGCTGTCGATTAAAAATTCTGCAGCTGCAATAAAATCATCGAAAACATTTTGCTTGTTAAAACGCCAGCCTGCTTTATGCCATTCTTCGCCGTATTCGCTTCCTCCTCGTAAATTGGCAACAGCATAAATTCCTCCTTGCTCAAAGAATACAGCATTTCGAGCAGAATAGGAGGGTGTAATACTAATGTTAAATCCTCCATATCCATACAAGAAGGTTGGATTACTACCGTCCATTTTAATTCCCTTTTTGTGGGTAATAAACATAGGAATCTCTGTGCCGTCTTTACTGCTGTAAAACACTTGTTTAGTTATGTAGTCTTCACTTTTAAAGTCGGTCGTTGGCTTAAAGTAAAGACTTGACTCATTGTTTTCTATATCGTAACTATAAATACTCGTTGGTTGAGTGTAAGATGTAAAGGAGTAAAACGCTTTGTTTTCCTCCTTATCGCCACTAAAAGAAGCCATTCCAATACCAGCTAAGTCAATATCGTATTGGTAATTTCCATCTAAATCGTAAACTTCTAATTTGCTTTTAACATCTTTCATATATGAGGCAAATAACTTACCGCCAGCAAGTTCAGCTCCTCTTAATACATATTCTTTTTCAGGAATGAGTGTTTCCCAATTGCTCTTTGAAGGATTTTTTATATCCATTATACATAATCGACCGTTTGGGGCTTCAAAATTGGTTTCAACTAAAAACTTTCCGTCACCCAAATGATCAATCACAGAGTGGTCGTTATCAAAATCGTTGACTATGGTAATTAATTCGCCATCAGTTTCTAGATTTTTTATTTTAAGTCCATTTCCATTTGTAGATTCTGATGTACTAACAATCAAATACTTTTCATCATCTGTAACGCCCGCACCAACATTTCTAAGGGGATGTTTTTCATCTCTGTAAACCAATTTGTCATCGGCTTGTGTGGTGCCAATTTTATGGTAATAAACACTGTGAAATTCATTTTTTGCTGAGTAGTCTGATCCATTTTCAGGAGCTTCATAAGCACTGTAATAAAATCCATCAGCTTTCCAACTGATACCGCTAAATTTTACGTATTTAATTATGTCTTCAAGTTCCTCTTTGGTTTCTAAATTCATGGTGTGAATTTCTACCCAGTCAGAACCGGCATGTGAGATTCCATAAGACATATACTGTGCATCTTTGCTAAACCCCAAACCATTAATGGCAGTAGTTCCTTTATCTGAAAGTTTATTGGGGTCTAATAATACTTCTGCTTCAGCGTCTAAGCTTTTTTGATAGTATAAAACACTTTGGTTTTGAATGCCGTCGTTTTTAAAGAAAAAGTAAAATTTTCCTCTTTTAAAAGGTGTGCCCAAACGTTCATAATTCCAAAGTTCAGTTAGTCGATCTTCAATTTGATCTCTATATGGGATTTGAGCTAAATAGTCAAAAGTTACTTCATTTTGAGCCTGAACCCATTCAGCAGTTTCTTTAGAAGTGTCGTTTTCCAACCATCTGTATGGATCGGCGACTTCTGTTCCAAAGTAATTGTCAACAATACTATCTTTTTTTACTTCCGGATAAGGTTTTAATTGTATTTCTTTCTTTTCTGTATCAAAAAC
>CAJWSQ010000244.1 GCA_913045895.1 uncultured Flavobacteriales bacterium
TTTTTCTCTTAATGTTTTAATAAAGGGATAAACATCTTGATATGAATCCTCTGATAACATCGTTTCATCGAGTTCAACATACTGATTATCAAAGTTTATTTTTTTAGATTTTGAAGATGAATTTGCTTTATATGTGTCCTTATTATTTAACCTTGATTTAAACCATTTTAAAAAAAAAAACTATAATTAGAATCATAATAACAGATATAACACCTGCTACATAAACAATATTATTAGTTGCTTGATCTGATATTTCGATCTCAATGGTACCTGAACCTTGAGGATAAACAACTACACTAGAAATTAATGTTGGTGTGTTTACAGTAAACCCGAGTCCCCATCCAGTTGCTTGGGAGATAAACCCAGAAGTACCTATGTTAGAAACCAAGCCTAAAGAATCTTGACCTAACACATTTGTCGTTGTTGCATACAGTGTATCGTCTTGATTTGCTGTAATTGAGACAGTATCTCCTAAGCTTATGAGATCTCCAATTGAATTATACCATAAGGTTGTATCTCCAGATCCATTAGCAACGAAATCTACCTGAGCATCATAACAAACTGTTTGAGAACTACCTCCAACAACTGAAGGCGCATTTAACCCTGGTAAAATTGTAATTACACCAGAGACTACAGTGTCATTATTTACATCTTCATCACCTACCAACGTGGTGTAAGCTGACAAGTCGAATGAACCACCAAAATAAGTGTTTAGAGTATCAACCGTAATTGTATCTATTTCATTCCAAGCCAGTGTACCTGCATAAGTTGTAGAAATAGATCCAGTAGTAGATCCTGTCCAATCTACAACAACATCAAATCCAGTTTGAGGATTCACTCCTAAATTCTGAACAATAACTTGGATTGGCATATTACTATCTCCACACAGTGAAGCTGGTTGAAGAAAAGCAATTGCCGAAAGATCGTCACCTGTTGTGTTGTAAATTTCAACATCATCAATTGCAATATCATTATTATAAGAAGAACCTCTTTCTGTCATCCATCTTACTTGAATGGTATCAGTAGAAAATGCAGTTAGAAGAACTTCCTTGTGTGCCCATGCTTCAAAGCTTGATGATTGTTGTGAACCTGCAATACTATCTAGTACAACCCAGCCATTACCATTATTCACTTCAACATATAAAGTTTGAATATTTGAGCCATACATATGATATGCAAAATCTAACATTGGATAAGGCACACCATTCAAATCAATTCTTGGAGAAGTAAATGACGCTGTATCACCTGAAGATCCATTTGAACCCTCCGTGTAGATGTAGTTACCAGATCCTGTTGTATTATCTCCTGAAGGACCTGTTGAACTGGATACAGTTGTACCTGATCTTGTTCCAAAGGAAAATCCACTTCCTGGATTTCTTAACCAACATAAATCAATTTGATCTCCTGAATTATCACTTCCTGAACCAGAAACCCAATCAGTACCATCAAATGTCTCAAGATAAGGAGCTGGGTAAATAGTACCACATAATGTCGCAGCTGTAGCTGAAGTCGTAGACCAATAAGACGAATCACCTGCAGTACAAACGGCTCTCACATAAAATTCATACGATGTTGATGATGACAAACCAGTTACAACAGATGTATCATTCGTTACAACTAAGTAGTTACCTGTACCCTGTACAAAGCCCACAGTATCATACTCAATTACCCATTCAGTTTCACCTTGACCAGGTGTCCATGTAAGAGTTGCACTATTGTCTGTTGTCGATAGAGCAACTGGAGCTGTAGGTTTTAGACATGATGGAATAGCTTCATACTTGTAATCATCAATGTAGATGTAATCGTATGTTGTTTCAACACCATGACGGAAAGCTACATATCTATGTCCAGCTGGAACGTTGTCTAAGTCAACAGTAAACTCAGTCATAGACCCAATACCTGAAGGAATAGTATCTACAGCTACAAAAGTTGAAGAGTCTGAAGGATTAGACATTGTACCTACGATCAATCCTGAATTTGTGTTGTACATGTTGAAACGTACACGATTAGCATTTGAAGCTAAATCTGAATACTCAGGTGAAACCGCTATGATATAATCTGTAGGATCATCAAATGATGAATTATACATTCTAAAGTAGTTTGGTGAAGAAACGCTGTTTGTATTTGAGTAAGCATAAACAGTTGCTGAAGTAGTTACACCTGCTGATCTTAAAACACTCCAACAAACTGGAAGATCAAGTGAAGCTACTCCATCAAAATCCTCTTCATGTGTTGCCATGTATGTAGCACAAGATGTAGTGTAAGAAATAGGCCCTGCCCAAGTTGAGTTGTTTCCTTGACCACATTCTTCTCTTACATAAAAATCATATGATGTAACTGGTGTTAATCCTGAAATGGTGACTGTATCGTTCATTACCATTGTACCATTTCCTGAAGGAGTGGTACCTGCTGGTACGTTTTGATAGTACCATGTAGAGCCATTGGTTTGAGTTGTCCATGTAACCTCAGCATTATTCGAATCTACTGAAATTACGGCCAATGAATCTGGTGTTGGGCATGAAACACAGCTATTAACTTCTAATAAATCAATTGCAAAATCACTGTAGTAATTACTACCACTAACGAAATTGAATTGTAAGTAAATAGTTTGCCCTACGTAACTTGATAGATCAGCACCAGGATTTAGCCATGCATCAGAAGATGATGTTTGATAATCACCATTAATAGTGAGTACATTTGTAAAAGGTCCAGTCAATGATGTTGAAACCCCTACATTTAATACCCCCATTGTTGAGCCATATGCATGAATCCAGAAAGACAATTCTGCAGCACCTGTTGCACCTGTTAAATCAATTGCAGGAGAGTAAATAATTGCTGTATCGTATGGAAACCCAGTACCACTACCACCAGATGCTTCAAAATAAATATAGTTACTTCCACTGTGTGCTCCTGAAGGACCTGTACTACCAGAACCTGTCGAACCGGAATTAAATTGCCATGTTCCATTTCCAGTACCAAAATCACCAGTCCATCCACCTTGAGTGTCAAATTCTTCACTAAAGATTGGACTTTGATACAATGGCCCACATGAAACACCTTGTGCTAACTGAAAAAATGTTGAAAATGAAAATGGACCAACCCAGTTAGATGTATCTCCAACTCCACAAATTGATCTTACATAAAAGTCATATTCTGTAGATGTTGATAATCCATTAATTATCAATGAATCGGCATTAGAAACACCAGTTACACCTGTTCCTTGAACAAAGCCTGAAGTATCATATTCAAATTCGAAAGAAGCAGCTGAACTACTCCAACCTAGAATTACAGAATCCGAACCAATAAAATTGGCTTGTAAACCAGCTGGACTTAGGCAAGATGGTGGTGTAAATGAATATACTGTACCTGTTACAGGCTTTTGGGTTAAAGTATCAGCTTCGTTTGTAGAACTAACTGACGGATTAGCAACATCTTGTACAGATAAAAACGTTGAACCATCTGCTAAACCTATTGATGCTGAAACGGTACTACCATTAACTGGCTCAGCTTCTTCAGCATATACAAATTCAACCACATTAGTTGATTCATACAATTTAACCTGAAAAGAAATTACAGGATCACTTGCACTATAGTTCCATTCCCATCTTTTCCATTCAAAAGTAAAAACTCGGTTTGGAGCTGTTCCAGACACTTCATAAAGTGCATCTGAGTTACTTGATGAACTTCCTGCTAAATCATCCCATAATGGAGCAACAAGTGGCATAATTGATGCCGAACCATTATCTAAATTATTGGTAGTAGCTGAATTTAAGTTTTCGTTAAAACTTAAAAAACCATTACTGCTTGCGTATACAGAATCGTAATTAATCCCATTGAAATTAAATACAAATCCAATTGGGATACCACCTGTGTAATAGGTGTCTCCAATAGCTGAGGGAACAGAAGTTCCACCAACAATTGTATCATAACTCCCTACAGAGTTTGAAAAGGAGTAGTCTGAAACTTGCGAAACCGCAGTTAAAGGCAACCCCAAAATGACTGCTAACAAAGGCAGCAGCCAACTTCTTAAGTTGATCATAGATTATTTGTTTATCGATTAATAGTTAAATACGCTTTTGAGGATATAGCTGGAAGAGAACGCCTTGATTTCAGTAATTACACTTATAATCCGGGGGAGGCATGAATCAATTCAGCAGCCAATATCGCGAGCGAATTTAGGTAGTTTGTACTATTTTCCTATAAATTTTGAGTAAATGTCAAAATTTAACATTCTAATTAATTGTTAAAAATACACACCGAATCTTACCATTTTATTCGCGTAAATCTTGGCGCTCAGCGTAAACGAGAGCTCTTAAATTAGGCTACCTTCATTATTTACAACACAAAAAAACAGCCCTGTAAACACAAGTCACTTTTAACCAAAATCTAGAGCATAAAAAAACAGCCAGCTGAAAATTCAACTGGCTGTTTTATATGAATCAAG
>CAJWSQ010000245.1 GCA_913045895.1 uncultured Flavobacteriales bacterium
TGGAATCGCCGTAATGGACCTCTGCTGGGGGTCCCTCCGCTGAGCCTGAGTAGACACCTCTACTTTCATCAACTCTCTGAGGTCAATCCCCATAACGGAATTATCTTTGACCTCCAGCCCCGGGACTCCGGAGTCCGGACGGCTGTTCCAGCCGCCATGTCGGTGCTTCTACTTCTTGCTGCACCTCCGACTTCAACCACAAACCGGCCTTTATTGCCCCCCGAGTCGGTGCTGTCCGACGAGTCTGTTTGCTGACCCTGTCGCTCTGGCTTTACCTTGGGATTCTTGTGTTGACTCATCTCAGGGCAGTCTGGAGTCGCTGGGAATATATGTCTCAGGGCACTTCGCACATCATCACCCTCAACATAACCACCTGTTGGCCATGCGTTCATCTGAACACCATTTCCATCATAGCTAACATAAACAGGGTCAGTATTTGAAGACGCAACAGAAACACCATTGATATCAACAATATCAAACGTACAGTCGTATGATCCGCCACCCCATGGAGCACTGATCGCCATAAAATAATTGTCATCAATCGGTAACAATACATCTGGACTTGTACTTGACAAGTATCTACCTTGTAAAGGTAAAGATCCACTATTGGTGTTGTAGGCATAACACTCATCTGTTTGAGTGGTGTATGAAAAGTACGTACCTCCAAATATGCCTCCAAAGTTCCAACCCAACAACTCTGTTCCTTGTCCTTCAGCAGTAATTTCACCACTCATTAAATCATCAGATGTTACAAGATAATCAGCTGTTTCTTCTGATGAAGCCTGTGTACGAAGTGATACGATATAATCAGGTTCGTTTACCACAACATCATCTGATGAGTCGTCATCGTTTCTACAAGAAATTGCAAGTAGCGCTAAAACTGGTATTAAGTAGCGATAATTTTTAGTCATTTTCATCTTTAATATATTAGATAAGGTTTCTATAATTTACATTAGGAAATAGCTCAATTTCAAGCTGAAAGCTCTGCCTGGTTTTTGAAGCATGAAATTGTCATATAATTTTTCGTTCATCAGATTAGTACATGCTGCTGAAACATTATACCTCCCATCTTTAAATGAATAGGCCGCTGAAATAGAGTGAGATATTTGTCTCGGTATATCATACTTGGTTTCTCTACTGCCCTGACTTGGCCAGTTTAGGTAAAATGCTTCTACAAAAAGCGTTGACCAATTGATAGAAAATGTAGATTCTTTAGTGAATAGGTCTTCAAACTGAATTCCAATTTCACCATTGCCAAATAAGAATGGAATGTTTGGAATCCTATCACCATATAAATAGTTTTCACCTCCAGTTGATGTTTCTTCTTGGTTGTTGATGATGTCTTGATAGGTTCCATTTACGTTGATATGAAGCCATTTTTTGTACTTATACTTAATTCCTGCCTCGTAAATGTTTGCTCGAGTCGACAATAGGTTTTCATACACGCTAACTGTTCCTGTTATCGTTTTTCGAATCAGATTTTCAGGGAGTCGATACAAGTACCCCAACTCAACCAGAAAAGCATGATTTGATACCTGCTTCTTACCAATCAACCCTAAGTTGAAGTTTTGACTTTTTTCAGCTGTTAACTCTGGACTTGGAAGAATTCGTAAACCATCTCCAAACATTTCATATGCTTCTGGGAGCCTGTATGTATTTTCATACGATGCTTTAACCTGAACAGATTGGGTAATGAAGTATGAAGTTGCAACACCAAAACCGTGATATAACTCAGACACATTATGCGATTCAAGAGCATAGTCATCACTACCCCCTAAGCCA
This sequence comes from uncultured Flavobacteriales bacterium, assembly GCA_913045895.1. Classification (GTDB taxonomy): domain Bacteria; phylum Bacteroidota; class Bacteroidia; order Flavobacteriales_G; family Salibacteraceae; genus UBA6049. Next base: position 1,783 of record CAJWSQ010000245.1, read on the forward strand.
ATCTTAGTATCGGCATTAAAGGCAAATTGTTTACCAAATAAAACGGTTCGCAGCTTGCCCTCCATAAGGCTAAGTGAATAAGATAGTCCTGTAATATTTTTTTCTAATATGTTCGGCTCACTAAACGGCACTGCATTGTAACTAATTGGATCTTCTCCAACTCGCTGATACCAATTGTACGTGTTGTTGATTGATATTGAATGATTTTTATTGATTCGATAACTCAAATTAGCTATCGCTAGTACATTATCATCGTTGTATCGAAACTGTGTTTTATCCCAATAGATTTCACCAGATGTAGCACCTTCCTCTCTTCTCGTAAAATCGCCATACCAATTGTATATTTTACTAGCCGTATCTATTGCCTTGGCCTCTCGGATATTATATAAGGCACTAACTCTAAAATCAAGCTCTTCGGTAAAAAGGTCTGTCTTTTTATATTTAAGAGTAGGAATCAAGGTTTTATCAGTAGTAAATGCCTCGCCTACTACTTGATTCATATTACTACCCGTTTGAATTTCTTTATAGTTCTCAGATGCTATTAAACCAATTAGAAATTCGTCAGCAAACTTCTTATTTTCAACACCTGCCTCTATTTGTACACTTTCAGAGCGATAAGCATCATGAAAACGTTCAACATCTTCTGGATCACCATATTTACCCGTTTCTGGATCAGCAATCTCTGCCTCAATTTCATAGTTATTATCTGAATAATTGAAAAAGGCATTAGCCTTAACAAGAAATCCTTTTTGAGTGGTGTACTTTCCAGAAATTGAAGCACGATGAGTATTAAATGAACCTATTGAATAGCTAGCATTAAAGTACTTTTTGACAGCGTTGTCTGTTGTAATATTAACAGCTCCACCTAAAGCATCTGCACCTAACTCAATTGGCACAACACCTTTGTATATTTCGATTCCTGAAATCAGATTAACAGGAATATTGTTCATGGTTAATGATGTTCCGAAATTATCCATCGGAATTCCATCTAAGAAAAACTTGACCTGATTTCCACTAAACCCGTTGAGTGTAAAGTCAAAACTAGATCCTAAACCGCCCTCTTCACGAATACGAACGCCTGTTGTGGTATTCAAAACCTGATTCACATCTAAGTTCTGTGCTTTTAGAGGCCTAACATCAATAGCAGTAACAGTAAACGGCTTCTCTTGAATTTCGGTTGTATTTGATTTCTCTGTAATTGTAACAGATTTCAGGTCGGTTGTTTGATCTTTTAATTTGAGTTTTAATTTAACATCCGACTGACCTAGAGTTACATTCTGCTCATACTTTTGATATCCTAAGAAGGTTATTTGAAGTGTGTATTCACCTGGATTTAAATTTCTAAATGTGAACTCCCCTTTTTGGTCTGTAGCAACAATTTGTAATGAGTCATTTAAATGAACATGGGCACCTATAGCTTCTGTTCCATCCTCTAGAACTACTTGCCCGGTAATATTTTGTGCCCAAGACATCATACCCATGAATAAAAAGCACACGAACATTAATGTAGCTGGTGTATACTTTTTTAGTACGATCCAAACACTTGTACTTTTCATATAAAGCGACTTCTCAAAAACAGAAAACAGACCAACTGTGAACACCTATAAATTCCTAATTCAGAAAAACTCTTGCTACATTTCACCATTAAATGAAATCAAATTCCTTAATACACAGGGATTTCAAGTTCTTTAACAGCAATTGCAATTAAGCCATTTGATGTAGGGGTGACAATACCTACTTTTCGGTATTTATAATTAGTCTTAATAAGGATAAAATAACTGATTCTTGATTGAATGGGAGATTTCTGTTATGTTTGATTCATCTCAATAATTGATTTTAATGCATACACTAACTATTTCAAACCGCTTTGTTCAAGCATTTCTTTTGATTTTTTTCATAGGCACACTTACCACCTCTTGTAACTATCAATACTACGGTAACATTACTGGAAACGCCTTTATCAGATACCAATTTCACCATAGTTAATTTGGCAATTGGCCAAAGCTACTCGTGGAGAGTTTTTGGTATAGGAGGATACAAAAAGCAGGCTTTAGTTATGGAGGCTAAAAAAGATTTGTATGCAAGAACTCAGTTAAAATCTGGACAAGCCTTAGCTAACGTTACAGTAGATTTTAAGCATTCTTATTATTTGGTTTGCTCTAAAATTTTAGTGACCGTTTCTGCTGATGTAGTCGATTTCCATCCAAATGCTGAACCTATATCCGCAAAAACAAAAAGCTCTACTCTAATTGAAACACCCTACAAAAATGGTGACTCAGTATATGTTTACAGTAACTACAATTACACACTGGGTGAAATCATTGAAACACATACCAATAAAGCCTTAGTTAAATATGAAGTAAGACCAGATAAATTTAAAACCAAGAAAATTTCGGAAGATAAAATCATTTATAATGACAACCGATTAAGCGACACTGTGAACTACGATATTCAAATTGGTGACACAATTGACTTTATGAGCTTAGGTGGGTATGAGCAAATGGAACGCAGTGGTGAGGTTGTAGGTCTAAACCCCAAATACATAATCGTTGAGTATAAATTTGACGAGAATAATCCGAAAAATGCCTTTTTGGATAAAGAGGAAGAATCAAGTAAGAAATCATTGAACGGTCGTAAAAGAGAGAC
>CAJWSQ010000246.1 GCA_913045895.1 uncultured Flavobacteriales bacterium
ATTGCTGCTTTTCTTTGCTCTGCTATAATGTATACTTTGACCATTTCCATATGTAAATTACGAAAACTTGTAATGCTATATAATTGGCCCTACAACCCCAAATCGGGATTCAGGTATTTTTCAAGTTAATTAGAAGCCTGCTGTTTATTCACTCTTTGATATGAAATAACAGAAGCTAGAGCTGAAAGCAACAAACCAATTATACCAAGATAATTGGACTTATTGTTAGCCCAAGACAAATTGGTATAATCTACATATTGAATGCATATAAAAGCAATAAATGCGATGCAGAAAACAACTAAACCTAATCTCAATTTTTGGATATTCATGTATCTGTGTGTTATTGGTATAAGGTCAAATTTATGGATTAATCAAACTCACCGTAAATCATTAGAGCAGGTTCTCCAAGAGACAGATGAAAATCTGGGTAATACCAATCTACGTTGGTTTTTGTTTTAATCAGTTTTTTCTCTTTGATATAATCTAAAAAATAATGTTCTCCGACTTCATTTTTTCGATCATTCCAGAAAAATATAATCCGATCTGCTTCTAGTATTTTAAGAAATGTAGATGATTCGAATATATGTTTTGGATTGTAAATTTCTAAGCTAGTTAGATCTGTAAATGAAATAGTTAAACAATTCTTTTGTTGGTTAAAAGAAGCGCTATCAATTTTACGATAATCTTCATATGGACCACCATACCAATCGCCAAATATTCGCCAAGACCCTTTAGTGAAAGCTAGTTTTTTCTGCGTTATTTGGTCTACTAATTCAATAGCTGTTCTTCGTTTGGTTTCACTATCAGGTGTTGGTTCTAAGTTGTCTAAATCTGGAGTCGCTCGAACGGCAGATTTAAATTCTACATACCCTATTTTCTGAATCAATGAAAAGATTTTGATACCCAACCAAACCGACAATCCAACACAAACAAATCCAATAAGAACTCCTATGTAATTTGGCAGCGATTGATACACCGAAATACTTATAATGGCAGCTACAAAAACAGGAGATATTCCTGCAAAAAAACCTGATACGATGTTTGTAAAGTGGCGCATTTCGAAAAAATAGAACTAAAAGTTAACCTCTCAAAATCTCTTGAATAACATCGAGGCTTTTTAAGCGTCCTAAATCCTCATAATGGTATTGGTAGTAACGAATGAGGTTCTGGAGCAATTCATGGCGCTCTTTGGTAGGTTCTTGACCCGAATTATCTAAAAGCAATTTTAAGGCTGTTGAAGCATCTGAAGAGAGCGTGTGTGTGCCGGCTTGATCAAGAGCTACAAAACAACCTTCACTCAAATCAAATAGGTCTCCTGGAGAATCATCTGGATAAAACCCTAAGTAGCCACTCAACTCCAACAAAAAGTGATGTGGAAACAAAGTAGTTTTCTCGTCTTCATTGAGTTTATCAATGGTTTCTTCTAAAAACAAAAAAAGCGGTTCGTCTACCAAATCTTTGTGAAGCGTTTTACGCAACACTTCAGCCATAAACATAGCCACCGTTTGTTTAATAGGATCGTAATGCAGTGTGTGATGCGGATTATGCAATCCAATTTCACGAAATCTTAGCAACTTATCGGTTTTCCTGAAATCAGCTGATATTTGAATTACTTGAAGTGGCAAAAAGTAAACAGACGAAATTTTCGATTTTTTAGACCGAACACCGGGAACATAAAAAGCTTGTAAACCATGATCATACGTGTACACATGTACCACCAAACTGGTTTCTCCATGTGCAATTTTGTGGAGAACAATAGCCTTACACGTTTGAATCATTGATTATTGAACGAATAAAATCTTGGTGACTTCTCTTTCTGTACCCTCTTCGTCTGCAGCAAAAACCAAATAAACTCCAGACGCTGCACGACCTCCACCTCTTAAGTTTCCGTCCCAAACAGCTTGTCCACCTTCCGAGTAGGTTTCAAAAACCATTTGTCCACTAATATCGGTGATTTTTACATGAGAGTTTTGAGCAAGTCCTTTTATAGCTATCAGTCCAGTATAATCATGCCTTACTGGATTAGGATACGCATACACATTATTGAAGAATGCATCTGGTTCAGTTGCTGTTCCTTTATATGCAACAATACCTTCATCAGTCCCAAAAAGTACTTCTCCATCTGTTGGATTAACACCTATGGTTTTCACATTATTGGAAAGTAATGGGCTGTTATCACTAGTGAAATGAAGTAGTTCTTCAGTTCCATCTTCTGAAATTAAATATGCCCCAGAGTTGGCCGTACCAAACCACTTTCTATTTGCTCCATCTACAGCAATGCAGTTAACAGTTGCCGAGCTTAATAGGTATTGTAAATATCCATCTCTTTCTACAAGCGGTAACTGGGCTGTAACACCGTTATTAAAAACTGATGCGGGTGAATAAATTACAGCTACGCCTTCGTCAGTTCCTATCCAGATCTGACCACTTAAATCTTTAGCTATACTGAAAACATTGTTACTTGGAAGGTTATTACTCATAGAGATGAGCGTAGCTTCATCATCACTTGTGTCATCTAGCGTATTATTATGATTGAAAACCAGTACTCCATTGCCACTGTTAGGCATCATTAACCACAATTGATTGTTGTCATCAGCAACTACATCGCCACCCAAATCATAATTTACTGTCGAGGTAAAATTATACGTATACCACTCATTATCAGACGTATATACACTTAAAAGATTGTTAGACTGGGTACTAGCTACCCATAAATTATCATCAGAATCATACGTTAAGCCAGTTGTGCCAACAAATCCTGGGTTTAGATTGGATTCCTGAAGGGCACTATTAGAGTCATCAAAGAATTGAACAAATTCTTCATCTTGAAACTCAATGATTCCTGCACCCAAAGTTGAGCAGAAGAAATGATCATTATCCCTTGGATCAACAGCTACACGAATGTAATCTCGAACATCTAGTAAGGCCGTGTCGAAACGGTAAGAATATTCACTCCAGGATCTGTCTGAATTTCTTTGGAAGATTCCATCGATTAAAAATGAATTAGACCAAGCCTCTGTTTTACCTCCAGTAGCTACTAAGATCTTATCACCAGCAAAATTGATGTGTTCTACATTAACAGTTTGTGGACTTTCGGGTAAATAGATTCTGTAGTCAAAAGTTCGTGGAGATTCAATAACACCATAAACATCATCGCCAATCCACATAACACCGTTATCATCAATAATGGCATCATTAGGAATGGCAATTCTATCGTCACCATACCCTGTTTCCATTCTTAATTCATTCCAATCTTGATCATACAAAAGGGCATAACCATCAATACTTACTAATATATCTGTATCGTCAAATCGAATTGAATTGATATTGTTACCAAGTAGTGTATCTACAATACCCCAACCAGCATCAGATCTATATTCGTAGATGGTGTCTGCAATACTATCACTGACGGGGTAACAAGCAAATAACCTATCATCATTTGATTCAACGTAACTAAAAGATCCAGAAGAATGATCAATATTTGAATCAACTACCCACCTTGCATAGTAAGTCAAGTTGGGATCAGAATAAGACACTCTTTTAATGCCTTCATTAGTTGTAGCAAATATGGTATCATGGAAAATAGTAAGATCATTGACTGATTGGTAACTTCCAGCATCACCTATAATGTAGGTATCTCTAACCTCCATTCGATCTAAGTCATAATGCACAATTCCAAATCCGCATGAAATAAAAGCTTCGTTATTATAAAAAGAGAAGTTATTGATGACTTTATCTGAAATAATATTTGCTCTTAAAATATCGGCTACGTTAATAATTCGATTATCTGAAATGAAATCCATATTTCCATTTTGATAACCAATAAGCAATGTATTTGTGGCATCGTGATAACCCATAGCTGTAACACCAGTTTCAGTTAATCCCTCAACTTTAGATAAGCGTGTTATAGAATTATCTTCTTTTATGATTTCTAAAACACTATAGGGTGTTGCTGCATATATACGATCACCAGCATCTTCAATAGTATTGATTTTTGCTTCAAGAATTTTTTGTAAAATTGCGTCATGTAGTAGTCTACTATTGGTATATGAAATCATAAGGTGTTATTAGACATGCATTTTGATGAGTTTTTATCTATCTATTAATGATGGTAAATGGAATCCCTGATTAGTGCAGTTTTTTGGCCCTAGGAAAACCCACTATTGGAAAAACTGCACCATGCAGCAACCAATTTAGTACTAAAATTGCAATTTATACTTTTGAGTCTTCAAATTCCCCTATTTTTGGCTCATTTTCACAAAATTTCAATTTTTGAAGATAAAAACAGCAACTGTTAGGTTCATTTTGACACGTTTATTTTATTACAGGGGGTCCTCTATTAGTACGGTTTCTATTAGTACGGATTTCTAATTAGTACGGTTTCTTGAAACTGAAAAATCGTACTATATTTCTAATTAGTACGGT
>CAJWSQ010000247.1 GCA_913045895.1 uncultured Flavobacteriales bacterium
GGAAAGCAATGTAGTTATCGTCATCGTGAATTTTTATTCAGTCGATTCCTCTTTTAATGTCTTTTATTTCGTCATAGCTTTCAAACAAACCCAAACAGTGTATACTAACTATCTATTTTTCTCTATCATAATTCTACTACATTGCTCCTCGCCTTTTCATACTTTTGAACAGGTTTCCAGTAGCCAATTCGTTCGGGTTAAACGAAGAAGAGTTGTTGTTTACTTTTAATGCATTGCATGGTTATTTCAGTACAAAGACATTGACAGAAAGCATGCTGACAGGCAAAGTGCCCAATGTGGATGCCGTAGTAGAAGCATTGGAATTTATTGTAATGAAAACAGACGAATGGGCAGATGCAGCGAGTAGAAGTAGCGGCGACGATGGTGATACAAAAAAGGAAGAAGAGAAAGAAGAGAAAGAAGATGGTAAAAGTGATGGTAAAAGTGATGTTGGTACTACAGTAAGACGAATCAGTAGAATTCATTTTCATGCATTGTCGTATCATATTATAGCCGATCGCAACGTCGCTGGCAGACATTTGTGGAACAATGATTTATCTAAAGGTGTAGCTGCAGGTTCTGTCATTGCTACTTTAAATGCATGTGGCAAACATCCAGATGTCAAAACAAAATCAGTATTTGATCATTTTTTTGGGATCAAATATCCTAAAGAAAATGAATTGGATCTGTTGTACCAAGAGAAATGTGGTGTGCGTGGTGGTGGTCAAGAATACAACGGTGTTTGTGTATGGAAACACGGTGAAATGACCTATAGTTTGGCACCTGTTTTAGTTGCTAAACATCCGGTCAATACGGTTGGTTTGGGTGATTCAATTTCAAGCAGTGGGTTGTTGTACAGTTTATAATTTTTTAAAGTCGAAAGATGTTTTTACAAAATAAGAAATATATGATGTGTTTTTTTTGTAAATATAAAAAATACGTGTGGTACACGTACCGGGTATGGGTAATTAAAATAATGAATTATACTATTGTATATTTATGTATTGAGTATATGATTTACTAGAAAATAAATAAGAAAGTAGTACTATACAGTACATCGATCTTTCTTGTTGTACCACGTGTAACGTCCTTCTTTACCAAGAAATAATGAAAGCAAGTCCAACTGCCATCAGCGAAAGGACCGACTGTTGGAACCGACTTCTACTCGAATTTCCCACCTTATTTCCAGAGGTACATCCTTCGGTGCATGCTGGTATGATTGAGCAGTTGTGACTGCCGTGGTCCACACGAGAGCCGCCTACTGCAGTGTAGGACCACTGTCGCAACAAAGCGGTGACTTTCTCGCATTTCTCAATGGTAAGGTCCCGTGCGCTCCACGATCCTGCCTCCTGAATCGTGGCGCCTGCCACGAGGCATTGGACCTCTTGGATACGCATAGTTCCGTCTGTGCAGTACACGAATTTTTGGAGAGGGTCGGTTGCGTCGCACGTCGGTGCATCTAGACTTGATCCAGTCATAACTGCTCCACCAAACACATTTTGAGCTTTGACGCAATGAGTCGCGGCATCAACCGCTCCCTTAATCATTCCGTTCTCGGGGAAAAAATTCACGTCGCCGCCGTCGTCTTTGCAAGAGTGCACCTGCATGTCGGTGAACTCGATCGAGGTACCCCATCCCTGCAAATCGAGGCACCAACCCACATTTTTTGGTTCGTCCACATTGTCGGTGAGAGAAATGTACGGCGGCGGTGTCTTTGTCGAAGTCGGCGCTGCTGACAGGCACGGGTTGAGGAGGAGAAAGAGAAAGATCCACATCTTACTATGAATGAATTAGAAGGATGACTGAATTAGAATGATGAATTGAAGTAAAGATATTTACACGTTCCAATTAAATATCTTGTTTTTTCACGTTTCAAGCAGGCAGGCTCAAGGCGAGTTTCAAAAATCAAGTTGGATGAAATTGATTTTGATTCCGATTTACCAAAACCAATAATCAAAGAATATGATGGTATAAAGGTTGTTCGTGATGACTTGCTTAACGGTGGGACAAAACGAAGAGCCTTTACCATTTATGTAAAGTCAAAGCCAGAAGTAGATGAGTTTGTCTATGCTTCACCAAGACAAGGATATGCTCAACTATCTCTGGCTTATGCTTGTAGGGACTTGGGTAAGAAATGTACCGTAACTGTACCACAAGGTGAGAGGTATTGGTTAACCAATAAAGCAGTTGAGGTTGGTGCTAATATAATAGAAGTACCGATGGGATACCTAACTAACATACAGGCTAAAGCTAAAAAGTATTGTTTTGACAATGGAGCACATCTGATTCCATTCGGTGGTGACCATCCTGTTATCATTGAGGCTATGACACAAACTGCTTTAAGTCTTGGTGTGAATCCAAAAGAGGTTTGGACGGTTATGAGTAGTGGAGTATTAAGTAGAGGACTTCAGGCTGCTTGGCCTGATGCTAAAGTTTATGGTGTTCGGATAGGACACAATACAACAAGACGAGAACAAGGTAGAGCAGAGACATTTAAATCAGACTACAAGTTTCATCAAGAATGCAAGGAGCCTGAAAGACCACCATTTCCAAGTTCGTTAACTTACGATAGTAAGGCTTGGATGTTTATAAAAGAACATGCAAGTAAGGGTTCATTGTTTTGGAATGTAGGTAAATGAACGATTTCTTTCAATTCAATAATGATAAACCTACGATTTGTTTTACACGAATAAGGTCATCGGAAAGGTATACTAAACCATTACAATCTATTGCTGATAGTATGTTTCATGTCTGTAAGGCATTTATGCACAACAATCCACAATACAATTATAAGTTCTTTGGATTATCTTTTTCAAGTGGATGGCCTACTAAGATATATCAAGATATAGCAGATTCGGATTATATCGTAATACCATCTGAGGCTGAGTTTATGTTTCATATTCCTGATAGGGTTATGAGTATTGTTAAAAAACGAAGTGATGAAGTATTGAATGGTGTGCGAGAGGTTATAGATGGCAAGACTATTATAATTCTACAATCCGATAGAGCCGATAGTGTTGAGTTGTATCAAGATCATGTCTTTCCTGATAATGATGTAAAAATACATTCAATAGATGAGTGTGATTTCAAGGGTGGATTGCATAGTTTAAAATATCACTTCATAAAACAAAGATTCCTTCCTGGTGCTAAAAGATATGACTTTGGTTATTGGGGAACATCTAAGAAGAAAAAGGTCGGTGGTGATTTAAGTGGAGATATAAGACATATGGTCTTGAAAGAATTACATCAATCGGAATTGGATACCCTATTCATAGGTAACTTTGATGGATTCAAGAGGGATGTGAAGTTTACTAGAAAGCTTCAAAACATTGTACCTCATCTGATGGATTTCAAAACCACCCTATGTTTTAATTGGCCTGGCTTTGATGAATATTTAACATCAAGATACAATGAAGCTTTGGCGTGTGATATAATACCATTGGTGTGGAAGAATTACGATATAAACAATCAGTTGGTTGAGAGTGATTGGCAACGCTGTTATTCATACGAAGATATAGAAAGAAAGTGCTTGGAATTAAGGGATGAAAGTGTTAGATTAGAACACTTAAAAAGAATCAAAAAGAAATACAAAGAATCAACAGAGAACATTCAATACTATGAAAAAGAGTTTGAAACTAAAATGAAAGGAATTATAGATGCTTGATAAGATTTACATACCAACGATGGGTAGAAGTGATATTCAGATAACCTATGATAATTTACCGAGTAAATATCAAAAGAAAGTTTTATTCGTCATACCAAAAAGTGAGTGGAAATTGATGACCAAGTTATATGGTGATAATCAATTATTAGCAACTCCTAGTAAAATAAAGGGTATTGCTGCTACTCGTAAGTTTATATGTGAACATGCTGGAAAGACTAGATTTTCAATGATAGATGATGATGTGGTATTTTATAGAAGAAACCAAAAGTATTATTCTGATTACAATAAAAAGTCTAATATGAGTAAATCTAAGAGGCAGTTAACCGAAGATGATTTTGACGAAATGTTTGAGCTATTTAATAAGTGGATGGATGAGGGTTACATTCACATAGGGCATAAAAGAGCCAATTTACCACCGAATAAGAAATCACATGATGATATTTGTTTTTTTAATTCCATCCATCATATAGACGGAAGAAAGTTAAGTCTTATATTCAAATCCATAGATTGGACTTTGTGTGAGGGAGGTGAAGATGCTAACCTTATGTTTTCATATCTTTCAAGAGGTTTTATAAATAGAAAGAGTTGTGAGTTTTCAGCACATTGGGATTCCTTTCAAGATGGTGGTTGTGCCATGTATAGAGACTCAAAACTCCATAATCAAGAACATGGAAAATTACAAAAAAGATGGGGTAAAGATTTTGTTAGAGTTAGAGCAGAAATAATTGGTCAAGGAACACATGGACATAACATAGGCA
>CAJWSQ010000248.1 GCA_913045895.1 uncultured Flavobacteriales bacterium
TGAAAACAGAATAAACACACTCAAAACGGTAACTGGAGCTTATAGAAATTCGATCAGTGGCGCATTTTACCGTGCATAGTTGAACAAACTACACATAATCAAAACCCCACTTAACCCGATTTTTTACATTTGCCGCGCGTAAAAATCACTTTCCACGCTATTCGAAAAAAACTTTAAGACATACTGTAAAAACATCATCATGAAAGATCTTTTAAATAAGTTCGAGAACAAGCAACCCGAAATCGTATTTGAATGGAAAGACCCTGAAACCGAAGCCGAAGGATGGGTAGTAATTAACTCTTTACGTGGCGGTGCTGCTGGTGGTGGTACAAGAATGCGTGTTGGTTTAGATAAGCGTGAAGTAGAATCTTTGGCTAAAACCATGGAAGTTAAATTCACAGTTTCTGGACCTCCAATTGGTGGTGCTAAATCTGGAATCAACTTCGATCCTAACGATCCTCGCAAGGATGGTGTTTTAAAAAGATGGTACAAAGCTGTTACTCCACTTTTGAAAAACTACTACGGTACAGGTGGTGACTTAAACGTTGATGAAATTCATGAAGTAATTCCAATTACTGAAGATTACGGAGTATGGCATCCGCAAGAAGGTGTTTTTGTTGGTCATTACCAGCCAACTGAAGCTCAAAAAATTAAGAAAATCGGTCAATTACGCCAAGGGGTAGTTTTAGATGTAGATGATCCTCGTTATACTCCAGATCCAGCTCGTCATTATGTTGTTGCTGATATGATTACCGGTTACGGTGTTGCTGAATCAGTAAGACACTATTACAACATTTACGGTGGTAAATTAGAAGGCAAGCGCGTTATTGTTCAAGGATGGGGAGTTGTAGGTTCTGCAGCAGCTTATTACTTGGCTCAATCTGGCGCAACTGTAGTTGGTATCATCGATCGTGATGGTGGTTTGATTAACGAAAATGGATTCTCCTTCGAAGAAATCACCGACCTATTTTTAACGAAAGATGGAAATAAACTAAGCACTCCAAACATGCTTTCATTTGATGAGGTGAATGCTAAAATTTGGGATTTGAATGCTGAAGTTTTCTTACCATGTGCTGCTTCAAGATTGATTACTCAAGATCAAGTTGAGCGCATGATAAAAGCTGGAATGGAAGTAATTGCTTGTGGTGCTAACGTACCTTTTGCAGACAAAGAAATTTTCTTTGGTCCAATTGCTGAATATACAGACAAACACATCAGCTTAATTCCTGATTTCATTTCAAACTGTGGTATGGCTCGTGTATTTGGATACTTAATGCAAGATGGCATTACAGTTACTGATCAAGCTATTTTCTCTGATGCTTCAAACATCATTCGTGTGGCGTTAGAAAAATCATATCAGGCAAACAATTCAACAAAAGACATCGCGAAAACTGCATTTGAAATTGCATTGAAGCAACTTGTTTAACAATTGATTGTTACTGAAATAACAAAAAAGTTGTTTGATGCTACCGTTTTACATTGCACATTCGTACACATTATAACCTAATAATTCAACTTTCATGTACATTTTAATGGCTGTTATTTTTGTTCTGGGGTATATGGGAATCGCCCTTGAGCATAATATCAAAATCGACAAAGCCGCTTCTGCACTATTAACTGGAGTTTTAACATGGACCGTTTTTGTAATTGGAGCCGATTCCATTTTAGGCGTTGATTATAGTTGGTCTATTCCAGAATTTAAAGAAATAGTTGCTCATGGATCTGAGTTTGTACACAGGTTCAGGGATTTTGCTGAGGAATTAGTTCTATCAGCAGTTGGAAGCGATGAAACAACACAGTCGTTAACCAACCATTTCATTATACATGAATTAGAGCACCATTTGATTGAGATTTCTGAAATCTTATTCTTCTTAATTGGTGCTATGACTATTGTAGAGGTTATTGATGCTCACGAAGGTTTTACGGTAGTTACAGATAAAATTAAGACAACGAAAAAATCTACTTTACTGTGGGTTCTTTCGTTGTTAACTTTCTTCTTTTCAGCAGCGCTAGACAACTTGACAACAGCCATTGTAATGTCGGCTCTTTTGAAAAAACTCATCAAAGACAAAAACGACCTTTGGATGTTTGCTGGTATGATTATCATTGCTGCAAACGCTGGTGGTGCTTGGTCTCCAATTGGTGATGTAACAACCATTATGCTATGGATTGGTGGTCAGATTTCAGCTGGTGCAGTTGTAAAAAGTTTGATCGTTCCTTCATTGGTTGCTACGATTGTTCCACTCGCAATTTTGTCTTTCACGATGAAAGGTCACGTTCAAAGACCAGATGATCAAAGTGATGATGAAGAAAATCTCACAACTGGCAGCGAACGTAAAACAGTCTTTTACCTGGGTGTCATCAGTTTACTTCAAGTCCCAATTTTCAAGACCGTAACACACATGCCTCCATTTATGGGAGTATTATTAGGATTGGGTTTCATGTGGGTTGTAACTGAATTGATTCACCGCAGAAAAAGCGCTCATGCTCGTTCTAAATTAGCTGTAATTCACGTATTGAGAAAAATCGATACCCCTTCAGTGTTATTCTTCTTAGGAATCTTAGTTGCTGTAGGAAGTTTACAATCTGCTGGCCAATTAGGTGCTTTAGCCAGAATGCTTGATAACTCCATCGGTACAGATTCTGCTACTGGTATTTATATAGTAAATGTAATTATAGGTCTATTATCATCAATCGTTGATAACGTACCATTGGTTGCTGCAGCTATGGGGATGTATCCGCTTGCAGATGCAGGCTTCTTCATGTCTGACGGCTTATTCTGGGAGTTCTTGGCTTACTGTGCTGGTACAGGCGGTAGCTGTTTAATTATCGGGTCTGCTGCAGGTGTTGCCGTAATGGGCATTCTGAAAATAGACTTTGTTTGGTACTTGAAGAAAATGAGTTTGCTGGCACTATCTGGCTATATTGCTGGAGCACTGGCTTACATCGCCATCTTTGAGGTGATATTAGGATAAATAAAATAACTTCGAACAAGAGTTCGTTCTATAAATAATCAATCTAACGAGATCGCTATGTTGCATACGCTTATCGCACAAATCTCTTCTACTTCTGCTGATACAGCATCAACCGCAATGGATGGTGTTGCACGCGAAGAAACCCTTAGTATAATTGAACTTATCGCTGGTGGTGGATGGTACATCATGGGGCCATTAGGCATTTTGTCTATCGTGGCTGTTTACATCTTTATCGAGCGATACAGAGCCATCACCAAGGTTACAAAAGGAGATACTTCATTCCTAGACCAAATCAAGCAATTGATTATGGCTGGTAAAATTGAAGAAGCGAGACAAGTATGTAAATCTACCAATACACCTTACTCTCGAATGATTGAAAAAGGCGTGATGCGTGTTGGAAAACCAATGCCAGATATCGTTTTAGCGATTGAGTCTGAAGGAAAATTAGAAGTTACCAAATTAGAGCAATCACTTTCTATGGAAGCTACCATTGCTGGTGCCGCTCCAATGATTGGTTTCTTGGGTACAGTAATCGGGATGATTAATACCTTCCACGAAATGTACACTTCAGGAAATAGTATTGAATTAGATCAACTTTCTGGTGGTATCATGCAAGCCATGGTAACAACCGCTGCCGGTTTGGTTATTGGTATTATCGCTTACCTGGCATACAACATTCTGATCAGTAAAATTGATCGTGTGACTTTCACCATGGATGAAATTACCGTGAAATTTGTTGACATGTTACAAGAACCAGCTTAAGCATGGCGATTAAATCAAGAAATAGAGTTAGTGTAGAGTTCAGCATGTCGTCAATGACAGACATCGTGTTCTTGTTATTGATCTTTTTCATCATTGCATCTACACTTATCAGCCCGAACGGAATGAAGGTTTTACTTCCAAAAAGTTCTCAACGAACAACTGGAAAACAAACTATTTCTGTTTCAATAACTGAAGACTTACACTATTACATCAATACAGATGAAGTTCAGCCAGAGCAAATCGAAAGTATCTTACGTAATCGTTTGGCTAATGAAGAAAATCCTGGCATAGTTTTACGTACTGATGAAAACGTTGATGTAAAATATGTGGTTGATGTGATGGACATCGCACAACGCAATAAATATCAAGTTGTTTTAGCAACAAGAGGCAAGTAATATGCACGTTTGGGAAGATAAATATAAACGCGAAGGATTGATTGGAACAATTGTGTTTCACGTCATCCTACTGCTGATATTCATCTTTGCTGGACTTCCGTATACTGTACCAAGACCAGAACAAGGCATCTTGGTGAATTTTGGTACAAGCAACCACAAGTCGCTGTGTGCGGCGAAGCCTGCGGCCGTTGGCTTTTATGAAGAACAGTGTCTGGGTTCTTGCAAGCGCACTTCTTGTTTCTGGTAATGAATTAGAAGAATACCAAGAAAACT
>CAJWSQ010000249.1 GCA_913045895.1 uncultured Flavobacteriales bacterium
AACGGAAACAACCACATGGCGCGATTTACTTGTCTTTCGTTTCCATTTTCAACAACCGCTACTTCAAATTGACGCGGAAGAAATAATACCGCCATCCCTGACAAAACCAACATCCCAAACCACTCAGAATAATTTCCAGATGAGTTTAATTTGAGTGTAACCCCCTCAGGAATCTGACTAAATATATCATCAAAGCCATTGAAGATTCCGTAGGTCACAAAAACACCAACTACTAAAAAAGCCAACAACTTAAATATCGACTCAAATGCAATTGCACCAATCATACCGGTGTTTTTATCGCTGCTTTGTAAGTCTCTGGTAGTAAATAATGTGATGAAAATACCTAACCCGATGGTTATGTAAAATGCGATATCTCCAACGAATGCTTGATGCGGATATGAAGTGGTATGAATTCCACTCGTTATGGCCTTTATACTTTGCTCAATCGCTTTAATCTGCA
The DNA here is from genome assembly GCA_913045895.1 of uncultured Flavobacteriales bacterium. Lineage (GTDB taxonomy): Bacteria > Bacteroidota > Bacteroidia > Flavobacteriales_G > Salibacteraceae > UBA6049. The sequence goes on from CAJWSQ010000249.1 coordinate 461, forward strand.
AAGCGATATAAGGAATAATTCCGATTACGAAAAAGACAGAAACTACTCTACCAAGTAGAATGTTCTTGCCGTATCTAGACGAAATAAAATCACTTAAAGAACTGATTCGTTGAACTTTACTTATACGAATCATTTTACGAAGAACCAACCACCAAAGTGGTGCAGTAATAGTTGGACCGAGATAAACTGCTAGGTATTCAATCAAATAGTTAGAAGCCATTCCAACCGAACCATAAAAAGTCCAAGCGGTACAATAAACGGCCAAACTCAAGGCATATACATTGGAGTTATTTCTCCATTTAATCTTGCCCTTTGTGAACTTCTCATATACAAAGGCCACTAGAAATAGTACACCCAAGTACACAAGAATCATTAGTATGACTTGCCAATTACTAATCATCTAAAGGAGTTTGTTTTTCAACACGTGATACAAAGGTCACCACTCCAATTACAACAATTATGGCTAGCCAAATGAGATGTAAATAGTTAAATATTTGATCATTATCTGCACCAGCTTCAATTCCTAAGAAATCTTCGATCACTGGGAAGTTAAAAACCAAAATGGCTATAAAAGCCAGAAAAAAAAGTATTAGCCCTTTCTTTCGCCTGTCCATTGTTTAGAACCAAGAGTTAGTACCCCAAACTTAAACAACAGAACCAAAGCACCTAAACAAATTGCTCCAATAAATAATGATGTTAAAGCTGAAGGATGAAAAGCATACTCAACAAATAACCTTGCAATCATGGTTAGCGCACCATAAATAGACAAGAAAATAATGGATTGTTTTTTATTTAACATGACAGATGAGTTTAAAAAAGAAGTGCCCCATGAAGGAGCACTTACTTTTGATTTTCAACGATATATTTTTAGTGTTCTACGGCTGTACCAGCACCTCTAGGGATACGAATATCCTCAACTAAATCTTGAACATCTTGAGGTGGAGCTGGGAACATTTGTGATACTACAATAGATACCACAAAGTTGATTAGCATACCCACTGTTCCAAATCCTTCAGGAGAAATCCCGAAGATCCAATCTTCTTTGGTTGTTTCTCCAAATGTGTTGAATTTGAAAGCTAAAATGTAAAGTATAGTCGTTACTAGACCTGAAATCATACCAGCAATTGCACCTTCTTTATTCATACGCTTGCTAAAGATTCCCATAATAATTGCTGGGAAGAATGAAGCAGCAGCTAAACCAAACGCCAAGGCAACAACTGCCGCAACATAATCAGGAGGATTGATACCGAAGTAACCTGCAACAACAACCGCTACAGCAGCAGCTACACGAGCTGCAATTAACTCTCCTTTTTCAGAAATATCTGGTTTGATTTGTTTTTTGAATAAATCGTGAGCAACTGAAGTTGAAATCACCAATAACAAACCAGCAGCTGTTGATAATGCCGCAGCTAAACTACCAGCAGCAACCAAAGCAATTACCCAGTTTGGAAGTTCAGCAATTTCAGGGTTTGCTAAAGTGATAATATCACGGTCAACATGTAATTCGTTTTTCTCAGGATCAGCCAAGTACTGAACTTTACCGTCTCCGTTTTTATCTTCAAATCCTACTAAACCTGTTTTCTCCCAGTTAGAGAACCAAGTTGGAAGTGCTGAATACTCAACATTACTCACTGTTTGAATCAAGTTTGTACGAGCAAAAGCAGAAACCGCTGGAGCTGATGTATAAAGAATTGCAATGAAAATCAAAGCATAACCACCAGTTAAACGAGCATCTTTTACTTTAGGCACTGTAAAGAAACGTACAATAACGTGAGGAAGACCTGCTGTACCAACCATTAATGCAGCTGTAATTGCAAATACATCCATCATTGATTTAGATCCACTTGTGTAAGCTGCAAAACCTAACTCTTCGTGCAACCCATCAAGTTTATCTAAAAGGTAAGTTCCATCTTCTAGTGTACTACCAAAACCAAGCATTGGAATTGGGTTACCCGTCATTTGTAATGAAATGAAGATTGCAGGAACCATAAACGCGAAGATCAAAACACAGTATTGTGCTACCTGTGTATATGTAATCCCTTTCATACCACCTAAAACCGCATAGAAGAATACGATTACCATACCGATAACCACACCCATTTCTACATCAACCTCTAAGAAGCGAGAGAATACAACACCTACTCCACGCATTTGACCAGCAACGTAAGTAAACGATACGAACAAAGCACAGATTACAGCAACCGTTCTGGCCGTGTTTGAATAGTAACGATCTCCAATAAAATCAGGAACCGTAAACTTACCAAACTTACGCAGGTACGGAGCTAATAATAAAGCTAGTAATACGTAACCTCCGGTCCATCCCATCAAAAACACAGATCCATCATATCCCATAAATGAGATCAAACCCGCCATAGAGATGAAAGATGCTGCTGACATCCAGTCGGCTGCAGTAGCCATACCGTTTGCTAGAGGCGATACACCTCCACCAGCTACGTAAAATTCTTTGGTACTTCCGGCACGTGACCAGATTGCGATACCAATATATAGGGCAAATGAAATCCCTACTAGTAAATATGTCCAAATTTGAATATCCATTTTATCTCAATTTTATGCGATTAGTCTTCGTGTACATCGTATTTTTTATCCAGCTTGTTCATCCATTTTACATAGATGAAAATCAATGCCACAAACACATAAATACTTCCTTGTTGTGCAAACCAGAAGCCGAGTTTAAATCCAGCAATTCTGATGGTGTTTAATTGGTCTACTAATAGTATTCCGCACACATATGAAACTAAGAACCAAATCCCCATTAAAATAAAGAGATACCTCTTGTTCTCGTTCCAATACTCTTTCATTGAATCTTTCATAGTCAAATTCCAGGTTTTATAGATAAATCATTGCTTGTAAAGTAATTTCACTCTTACGCGTTACATCGTCTACATTAGTAAAGTCAGGACGTGAACGGTAGTTTAGAGTGAACTTTGAATTGTGTCCATCTAGGTAGAAGTTAACCCCACCATCAAAAACTGATACAGGAACAACATCACCGTTAGAATCTTGAATACCTTCAAAATCCGCATAAGAACCAGCTACATAAGGCTGAATGCGAACGGTCTCAGAGAAATCTGGTAACAAGTACCCTACTTGACCATAGTAAATACTACCAGTACCCATTGTAGGGAATGCATTACCTCTCAGCGAACCACCACCATTAGCAGGATTCATAATACCAATGTTTCTGTATGCATTCGGACCAAAATCGTAGTTGTAATAAGCTGCGTAAGCAGTGATTGCATCTTTACGCTCAGAGCTAAGAGGCATGTCCAAGAAAGCATCAACAGCGAACAGCATGATATCTGAGTAGTTGGTATCAAGATCTGTCATATCTCCTGATTCATACCACATACCTTCTGAGTTTTGCTGAAATCCAGCACCGATGTTAAATACTTTCTTGGTTCCCAGGTACGTGCCCACCATGTATGGCAATAAATTTCCTTCTTGCTCCCAGAATTGATACATCAAGTATCCCGCGAAAATTTTGTTATTGTTTTGAGGATTGTAAAGTGCTTGATCATAGTTAATTGCACTGCCTGAATTGGTAGAGAACGGATCATTTACAGCTAAACGGTAATCCAATTTCCCGATTTTACCTTTTACAAACACATGGAGCGAGAGACTTATGCAGCGAGAAACGAGAGCGAGAGCAGCGAAGCGGCAGCAGCACGTAAACCAACAGCACCGACAGTAATCCACAGCATAACGTCGTCCACAAAACCACGTCGTAGCAGCAACAACCCGGTGCACAGTCCCAGAACTGTATTGGAGACGCGGGGCAGTAAGACCGTATGCATAAGCGGTTTCAACGCCACAGTGGATGTGATGAGTACCTTCTAGGTACTAGTAAGAACATCATACAAC
>CAJWSQ010000250.1 GCA_913045895.1 uncultured Flavobacteriales bacterium
TTCAAAACTGCTGAGCCAGAAGTACAAATCAAAGCCGTTGGTTTTCCATTAGCTTGCGACATTCCCATGCCGATAAATGCTGCAACGCGCTCATCAGGAACAACATATGTTTTAAAGAAAGAATCTTGATTGATGCTGATTGAAAAAGGAGCGTTTCTCGATCCTGGAGATATAATAATGTTTTGTATTCCTTTAGCTTTCAGTAACAGTACAACCTGTTGAATAACAGTAATATCAGATATCATGAACGACCTTCGTTGTTTATTGAAGGGCGGCTAAAAGTGTTTTGGCTTTTTCTTCAGTTTCCAACCATTCGTCTTCAGCAACTGATCTGGCTGTAATTCCGCCACCCAAGCGCAAAGCTAACACGTTTTCGAAAACCTCCATGCAGCGTAAATTCACATATAGTTTAAACTTTTTGTTATCATGAATTCTGCCTAAAAAACCCGAGTAATAACGTCTGTCTTGTGGCTCTAACTCTTTGATGTAATCAAATGCCTTATTTCTAGGTAAACCACAAACTGCAGGAGTAGGGTGTAAGTCATTGATTAGCGAACTCCAGTATGCGGTATCATGATTTTGCGTTTGCCAAGAAAGTTCTGTTTTGATGTGAGCCACTTTTCCAGCTTCAACAGTAAAAGGCCCTTTTTTGGTTGGAGTTACTTGATGTTGAGCTAAAGTAGACTCTATAAATTCAGTTACTAAAGCCTGTTCTTCTTGTTCTTTCTCGCCCCAAGTGTAGGATGTGTTTAGAGGTTGAGTTCCTGCCAAGGCAACGGTTTGTGCGGTTTGGTTTTGATGATGAATGAGCGTTTCAGGAGTTGCTCCCATCCAACTACCGTACCTAGGATGTTGAATGAAATACACAAATGCATCGGGATAAAGTCGTTCTAAATTTCGAAATGCTTGGATGGTTTTGGCAGTTGAATTCTCTTGAGTTTTTACTCTCGAAAAAATGAATTTCTTCAGTTTACCTTCTTTTAAAAAGTCAATTCCTTTTTCTAATTGACTAATGTACTCAGTATGTGAAATCTCGATAGGTGCTGAAATAGACTCTGATTTTTGATCGGCAGAATGTAATAGATCTTCAATATCATCGGGTAAATTCCATCCTTCAAATTCAAAATCGGGTTGGGTGCAAAATGCAGGTGTTTCTTTCGATTGTACAAATGGATGCATCCAAAAACCAGACTTCATTTCAAATTGAGCTTCTGCTTTTGGAGTGTCCTTAGAAAATAACCAAATCGGGTTTTGAGTTCCCGGTTCTCGGTAGATGACAAACGCGATTGATTTATTCAGGGCTAATTGAAATGCAGACTCAAATTCCATCATTCAGATTGTAAAGTGCAAATATTGTGAACTCTGTGCATAAATTGAGAAATAAACGAATCAAACCTTTCAACTTGGCGTTTATATTTGCTCTATGTCGATTCGCATTTTGCTGGTAGAAGACGAAGAACACATCTTGGATGCTGTTAAAATGAACCTCGAATTGGAAGGGTATGAAGTTATTGTTGCCATAGATGGTGAACAAGCCGTACAGAAATTCAAATCGGGGAGATTCAATTTGATAATCCTAGATGTCATGATTCCTAAAATTGATGGTTTTACAGTTTGTCAAACCATTCGTTTGGAAAACACACAAGTTCCTATTCTCTTTTTAACAGCTAAAAATTCGGCTCAAGATCGTATTCAAGGATTGAAATTGGGAGGTGATGATTACCTCACTAAACCATTCAATTTAGAAGAGTTTTTACTGCGTGTTCAAATTCTTTTGAAGCGCTCTGGAGATTCAGAAACACCTCATGCTAAGGTTACTGGAGAATATCAGTTTGGTCCCAATACAATCAATTTCTCAACCTATGAAATTCAAACACATACTGGTGAGAAAAAACAATTGAGTGCCCGAGAAATCAAGCTGCTCAAGTTGATGATTGACATGAAAAATGAGGTAGTAAGTCGCGAACAGATTTTGGAAACTGTTTGGGGTTATGATGTGTATCCGAGTACGCGAACCATTGACAATTACATCTTAGCTTTCAGAAAATACTTTGAAGATAACCCAAGAAACCCTAGATATTTTCACTCTATCAGAGGTGTGGGATATAAATTTACAGATTGATGGAGGAGAATTCTAAACCTAAAGGATTTGTACATATTCCAAGAACCGCGGGCGGATCATTGGTTAATGAATTGGTGAAAACCGATTGGGTGATTTTGGGACACGATGAAACATCGCCACATTACATGCACATTACAGATTTTAGGAAAGTTCACCCTATGCGTGATGCTTATTTGGTAGCATGTGTTAGAAATCCGTACGATAGACTAGTGAGTGCCTACCATTTTTTGAAATCTGGTGGTGATAACGAAATGGATCAGAAAGACGCTGAAAAGTACATCTCTAAATTCAAGACGTTTGAAGAATTTGTGATGGGAAGTTTCCGTTTCATTAGAAGAAACAGAACAACTAGACAAATTCACCTAAGACCTCAATCTTACTGGGTTTCTAAAAACAATAACTTGTTAATAGACCAGATTTTCAGATTTGAGGAATTAGATGAATTCTTCCAATTTATCGAGCAACAAACGCCAATATCTGTCAATCAAATTGGGCACGTTCATGCTTCAAGTCACAAACATTGGGAAGATTATTATTCTCAAAGAATGAAACGATTGGTGTACAACACCTACGAAAACGATTTTCGTTTATTCAATTACGATAAATAGTTATTTCACTACTCCTGCTTTGATGTAGCTCCATCCAGCCTCTTGTTTCAATACTACTTCTTGAATTCCCATCGGAACCGTAATAGCATCTTTTGAGATTTTATCTGCTGGAATTTTTTTAGCTTTCATGGTGTTTTCACAAGCAGCGAAGATTACGCCCTGTTCAGCTAGTTTATGAATATCGTCTAAAAATGGACTTTTACCATTCACCAAAAATCCGATTCCTGGTCCATGGCAAACTACTTCAATCTGAAGCTCAGGCCATCCGGTTGTTAGATTTCTTAAATTTTTGATCAAACCAAACTGCGACAAAGAATCTCCGTTTACTAACTGGATGATGAGTTTGTGCTCAGCTTGATTTTCTGAATGGTTGTTTTGAGCCTCAGAACTAAATCCAATCAGTAACAAGCCCAATATTAGGATGATGTTTTTCATGATGATTTAATTTGGTTCAAAGGAACATATCACCATCAAAAACTTAAGTGATCGATATCACTTCTAATCGATTCTTCAATAACTAATGTTTAATAGTTTTACGATACTTTAAGGTATAACTTTAAAACAAAAGGTTATATGTTTGCGGCATGAGCGTACAACGACTAAGATATATCCAGGCTTTAGGGAAACACCGCAATTTTAAGCATGCCGCAGCTTCTTTAGGTATTAGTCAACCAGCTTTATCAAAAGCATTGAAACAAATGGAAGACCACTACGGTGTGATTTTATTTGATAGATCTACTCGTCAGGTTAGACCCACAGAATTTGGGATGATTTTGATTCAGGCTGCGGATCAAATTGTGATGCAATTCTCTGAAATTGAACGGGAAATTGAGTTGTTGAAAGGCTTTGAACGTGGAAGTTTAGTTATTGGCTGTAACCCTTATTTAGCGGATACAGTTTTGGTAAATGCTTTACGCGAAATGTTGAACGAGCATCCAAGACTGAGGTATAAAATTGTTACGGCAATGCCTGAAGAATTGATGCCTCAATTGCTTGATAAGCAAGTTGATGTGGTTGTGGGTACTCATATGGATCAAGGTGAATTACCCAATGTAGATTACAATATCTATAAGTTCCCCGAGTTGGTTTCGTTTTGCTCTCCAAAACATCCATTAGCTAAACAAAAAGAAGTGAATGTGCTTGATGCATTCAACTATCCTATTGTTGGTGTGATGGCTCCGAAATACATTCAAGATTGGTTGATTGAACAAACAGGAATGTCAACAGATGACGAGCGAGTTTCTAGTCCTGTAGTTGCTGTTTGCGATACTTTTAGCATGATTTTAGAGTTGGTGAAAACTGGTGAGTCTTTATCCATTGGTCCAAGGGAAGTGCTCCAAGAGCACATTGATAAAGGTGACATCATGGAGTTGAAACTAAATGCTGAACCAGTTCCTCAATCTCAATTTGGAGTTGCAGTACTTAAAGGCAGAATGATGCCACCAGCGTTAGCCGGTTTCTTAAAATCGTTGCATAACGAAATGACTCGTAGAAAAAAATCACTCAAAAATTAAGTGCTTCACAGATTCCCCCGAATCACGTAATTCAATTAAGGAATCAATTCCAATTTGCAAGTGATT
>CAJWSQ010000251.1 GCA_913045895.1 uncultured Flavobacteriales bacterium
TTCAAAAACCTGCCGAGAATACTCGAAAGTCCGTAAACAGCTGTTTGTCCGGCCAGTTTTTTTAGTGCCACTCGTTAGTTTTACGCTTTATTATTTTCCTGGGAAATCAGCTTTTCTCTTCTCGATGAATGCTGTTGTTCCTTCTTTAAAATCTTCCGTTCCGAAAGCCAAACCGAATTGTTCGATTTCTACATCAAAACCGTTTATTCCATCTTTAAATCCAGCGTTGATGGCAGTAATGGCTTTACCAATTGCAACTGGTGAGTTTTTCTTGATTTTATTAGCCAACTCATCAGCTTTTTCCATCAATTCAGAAGCAAATGTTACGTGATTTACCAATCCCCATTCCATGGCTTCATCGGCTTTGATCATGCCACCAGTCATCACCATTTCCATGGCTTTTCCTTTTCCAGCTAATTGAGCCAAACGCTGTGTACCACCGTAACCTGGAATTACACCTAACGTTACTTCAGGTAAGCCCACTTTGGCATTGTCAGAAGCAATTCTAATGTGGCAACTCATAGCTAACTCTAAACCACCGCCCAATGCAAATCCATTGATCGCAGCAATTACTGGCTTGCTTAAATTCTCAACTAAGTTGAATAGCTTTTCGTGTCCTTGAGCAGCTAATTGCTTGCCTTGCTCGATACTGAAATCAGCAAATTCTTTGATATCAGCACCAGCAACAAAAGCTTTATCGCCACTACCTGTTAAGATGATTACGCGTACATCTGCATCAGATTCAGCTTTGTTAAAAGCAGTGCTCAACTCATCAATGGTTTCTTTGTTGAGTGCATTCAACTGCTTCGGGCGATTAATAGTTATGTATAGAACTTGTTCTTTAACTTCTGTAAGGATGTTGTTGTAGCTCATTTTATCTAGAGATTTTTTCGTTGGTGTCAAAAGTAATAATCAATTGGAGCTTTCATGTTTCTTTCGTGGTAACACAACGCTAAATGTTGTTCCCATATTGGGTTCTGAAATGAAAGATATCTTGCCATCAAAGCTCTCAACGATGCGTTGCACAATAGCCAACCCAAGTCCCATCCCACCAGATTTAGTGGTGAAATTTGGCTCAAAAATGTGACTTTGTTGTTCCTCTGAAATTCCTGATCCATTATCGGCAATTCGCACCCAAATATTATCGTCCATCTGAATGCTTTCAACTTCAATCATCCCGTACTTTCCAGTTGGAATGGCCTGAATTCCATTTTTAATCAAATTCCCAAAAACGCGATTAAGCTGTTCTTTATCAGCCATCACAATTTTACCGCCCGTTGCTCCTTTGAGTTGGATGTCTACTTCTTCATGCTGATAAAGGTTAATCACACTAATCAACACCTCATCAACATCTACCTCAACCAAAGTTGGTTTGGGCATTTTAGCAAAATTGGAGAACTCGGTTGCGATGCGCGATAAACTATCAATTTGCTCAATTAAGGTTTGCGATGTTTTGCGAATGCGCTCTGGCAATTCAGCAGAGTTTTCACTTGCCAAACGCTGTAAATGCTGAATTTGCAGACGCATGGGAGTGAGCGGATTTTTAATTTCATGAGCTACTTGCTTGGCCATTTCTTTCCAAGCCGATTCACGCTCACTTTTTGCTAAAAGCTGAGCACTTGCTTCTAACTCATCAACCATACGGTTGTAATCCTTTACCAATTCACTCAGTTCATCATTGCTTTCCCATTCGAGCTTTTCGTTTTTCCCGTTGATGCGGAAAGCTTTCAATTTTTCAGAAATCGCTTTTAATGAATTCGTGATGTAACTCGAAAGGAAGAAGGCTAGCAAAGCGGCACCGATAAACAAACCAACGTACACTTGAGCTAAGGTTCCTAAGAAATCGAAAACCTCTTTTTTATTGCGCTGCTCATCTTTGTAATACGGCAAATTCACAATCGCCATAGGTTGACGGTCTGATGCGTACAACACAAAATAAGTTGACAAATACGTACGATCTAAGGCTGATTCTTGAATAATGATTTGCTCGCTTCTTTTGATTTTTTGAAGTGTAGAATCAACAATGGTTTTGGAGAATGTTCCGTTATCAAACAACTCGGTATGTGTTGATCCCATCAATTCGCCATCGGTGGTGTAAATACTTAAATCCAATTGGTGAATATCTGCCAATTCTTGGATTTTGTTTTCGAGCCTCACATTCAGCTCATTAATTCCATTTTCGATGATGAAATAATCTAGCGACAACATCACGCTTTGCTCCTTTTGCTGCAAGCGCTCTAGGTGATAATCATCATTTTGATTTTTGAAATAATAAAGGGTAACACTGCCAATTACAATCAACGAAATCAGCACCAAGGCAATCATGGATAAGTAGATCCGAGTACCGAGTCCTAATTTGAATGATTTACGTTGCTGATTGGCCACTTTTTGTGTTTGGCGAAAGATATCAAAAATTGATCCAGATAGGTGATGAAAGTACTACAATCAAAAAACCGAAGAGCAGAACCTACGGCATGAAAGGCTCTCGCTATCCGGTTTATTTATTAGCGCCAAAAGGCGCATCCTTGCTATCTTGCTTATTCGTTAATTATAGACTCAGATTCTTCGTTAGAAGTTGCATCGTCTAAAATCTCGAACAATTTATCCAAATTTGGTGTAAGAATCACCTCAATTCGTCTATTTTTTGCTTTTCCAGCAGCTAAAGTGTTATCAGCAATTGGGAAAAATTCTCCTCTACCCGCAGCAGTTAAAGTTGCTTCGTCAATATTGGAATTCTCAACCATAATTCGAACCACACTTGTAGCACGCATTACAGAAAGATCCCAGTTATCTTTAATAGAAGATGAATGCATCGGATCAGAATCGGTATGGCCTTCAACCAAAATGGTTAAATCATCTTGTCCTTCTAAAGCCTTAGCTAATTGAACAACCGCAACTGTACCTTCAGATCCAACTGTTGTGCTACCACTAGCAAACAACAATTTGGCCTCCATAGAAACATAAACACGTCCGTTGCGCTCTTCAACCGTAATTCCTTTATCCTGAAATCCGATTAATGCTTCTTTGATTTTGTCTTTCAGCGCATTTACAGCAGCATCTTTCTGAGCAATGATATCTTCCAACTCTTTTACACGAGCCTCGCGCAACTCTAACTGAGATTGCAATTGATTCAATCGCTCTTCTTTTTCGTTAAGATCTTGCTCCAATTTGTGAAGTGCATCTTCGCGTTTCTGAAGCTCATCTTGAGCAGTCATTAACTCAGCAATTAGCTTGCGGTTTTCAGCTTCTGTTCCGCTTTGTAAACTGGTTACTTGCTCTCTTAAAAAATCATTTTGCTCGCGAGCTCGATCTAACTCGTATTGTAGTGCTTCAATTTTCTTACGCTCAGAACCACCGCGCTCTTCAAACTCGGCTAATCGCTTTTCTAGGTTTTCGATCTTGGTGTTAAGCTCAGCATTTTCTTCCTCTAAACGTTGCTTTTCTTTTGCTAAAAACTCACGTTCCTCTTCACTTTTGGCGTACTTATCCTTTAACTCCTGAACCTGCTTAACAGGAACACAAGCAAAGGTTGTAGCCAAAACTGCCCCACTAAAAACTACTGCTTTCCAAGTCATCTATATTCTTCTTTAAAGCGCTTGAGACAAATTTGAGGAAAGTTGCCATCGCGATTCAAGCGAATTGCTCCGACTTATAAACAGTTAATTTTTGATATCGGTTAAAAACGGTAATTAAGAATGAGGTGATAAAGGGTCATATCTACTTTTCCAAGGATGAAATTCGGATTGGAAATGTTTGAATCTAAAGCACCCTTATACACAACTAAACCCTCAATTGATAAACCTTTAAAGGTGTTATTGAAGTGATAAAACACATCTAAATTAAATTGTGTGTTTGATGGCATAGCGTATTTGTTTTTAGCTGCATCAGTTGGATCTGGACGATTGTAAACTCCTCCACCAAACTTAGCCGATATCGCGTCTCCACCTTTCAATTTTTGTTTCTTTTCAATATCCAACACCCAGTTGAATACATCGGCAGATCCTTCTGTACGTTCACGTTTTTGGAACGTATAAGTAAACTCGCGACCCCATTCTCTTGGAAATACGAATCGGCCTTCAGCTGAAATATGTTCTACGTTGATTCCGTATGTCCAGCCCTTTTTGCCCATAGCTAAACGGCCACCATACAAGTTGCTTTGTTTGTCTTGAAAATAAGCCTGATTAACATCAGCATTACCGCCATCATTAATCCGATCTTGATGAGCTTGCTCAAATCCCAAGAAAAAATCCCAGTCTTTGATTTTGCGCTTGTATGTCAACTCACTGTATATCGTGTTGAAAAT
>CAJWSQ010000252.1 GCA_913045895.1 uncultured Flavobacteriales bacterium
CTTTAGGAGATTGAATTTGGAAGATGTCTTGAGCTCCACCTTCAATAACAGATTGGATTGTTCCAATCTCACCTAGCTCATTGTCAATGGCTTTAAAACCAGTTATTTCGTGGAAATAGAACTGATCATCTTCAAGCTCAGGTAGAAATTCTAAAGGAAGAAAGCAGTTTTTCTTCATCAATACTCTGGCTTCGTCTTCAGAATCAACACCTTCAATTTTTACACGAAAGATATTGTCTTTAACAAAGTCAAAACGTTCAAAAAAAAATGGAATCAGTTCGCGGTTTATTTCCACGAATACTGATTCCATTTGAGCATATTGTAAGGGTTCATCAACTTCTAAGCGAATATTGATTTCACCTTTAAATCCATGTAATCGGATGAATTGTCCAACTAAGAAACAATCCTCTTTCCTCATTTGGATTATTCTGCTGTTTCTTCGTTAGCTTCTTCAGCTGGAGCATCTCCTTCAGCAGGAGCTTCTTCAGTTGATTCCTCTACAGCTTCTTCAGCAGCAGTTTGTTCAGCTAATTTCGCTGCGATTTCAGCAGCACGTTTTTCGTTAACTTCAGTTTCAGCTTTCAATTGAGCCGCTTTTAAGTCAGCTGCATCTTTCGCTAATTTGTCAACTTTACCTTGTACTTTACCTTCTTTTTCTTCAACCCACTTAGCAAATTTTGCATCTGCTTGGTCTTGAGTTAAAGCACCTTTAAGAACACCTCTGTCTAAGTGATCTTTCATAAGAACACCTTTGTAAGACAAGATAGCTCTACAAGTGTCAGTTGGTACAGCACCATTTTTAACCCAGTATAATGCACGATCAAACTCTAAGTTGATTGTTGCTGGGTCTGTGTTTGGATTGTAAGTTCCTACTTTCTCGATGAATCTACCATCTCTTTTAGAACGAACATCAGCTGCGACAATGTGGAAGAATGGTTTTCCTTTCTTACCGTGTCTTTGTAATCTTAATTTTACTGCCATAGTATTATTGCACTTTGGGTACGAAACCCGATTTTAACAATTGGGCGGCAAATATCTGATTTTTATTTAGATAAATGAGCTATATCGTTGAAATAAAAAAATAATTCAAATTTTTTCTGTTTTAACCAAACCTAACCACATAATTATCCGTCTCTAGTAATATCCCCATTCAAATAAGCGGATTTGAAATTTTCTACCGCTAATTGAATAACTTGGAATTAGATTTAAGAGGTTTGGATTATTTCAAGCCTCTTTTTTTATGTATTTGAGTTCAAGACATAAAAAAAGTGGAAAGGAACCCCCATTCCTTTCCACCACTAATCGAAAAACTTGGAACCATAACTACTGTAGCATTGCTGCTTTGAGTAGTATAGAATTATAAAAGTAGAATTTTTTATTTCATATCCAAATGGGTTCTGCATTTATATCAGAATTTTACCTATTAAAGCAACCCATTATTAATTTTTGAGTTATCTTTTTGATCGTTAATCATTTAAAAAGTAACCATATGCTCAAAAATTACTACCGTGTTTTAGCCTTTTTATTGCTTTCACCTCTTTTTTCAACAGCACAAACCTATGATGCAGGCTTCGTTTGGCCTGAAAACTCAAGTATGTATTATGCAACTCCACTATCTCAAATTGCTCCAGTTTCATTTGCTGCTCAAATAGAGAATACTGGATCAGATACTGTTACTGGAGCTAAGTTATATGTTACAATTCCTGGATTCTATTCAGATAGTTCAACAACATACTCAATAAACCCTGGAGATACTATACCCATGTCTACTCCATTATCGAGTACTTTTACACCACCTTCATCTGTTGCTAGTTACACAGCAAATTATAATGTAACAGTAACCCAAACTGAGGTGTCTACAACCAATAATTCAGGTAGTCATCTTTTTACCTACACTGATTCTATTTACGCAAGAGATCCTGGCGCATTCAATGGCGGATTAGGTTTTACTGGTGGAACAGGCATTTTTGGTCAGTACTTTAAATTTCACCAAACAGATACCCTAACCGCTATGAGTGTTTACTTGAATTCACCAACTGCTGGTGATTCTATCAGGTTTCTTATGTATAATTATTCAGGAGGGGTACCGACAACATTGGTTGATTCATCTGAAATCATGGTAATCCCATCTAGTGTTGCTAATTGGTATACCGTTACTTTTGCTTGTGACGTTGAGGTGGCTCCTGGAGATTACTTTTTTGCTGTAGAACAAATCAATACTAATAACTTGGGCTTTGGCTATAGTAATAGTTACTATGAGCCAAATGCACTCTATTATTCAAGTGATGGAGGTGCAACATGGACTGATTTTGAAGCAGCAGGATTTAATTCTTCACTTGGTTTGAGATTAATTTTAGGAAATCCAACTGGAGGTGTATTTAACTATGATCTAGGAGTCGATACTGTAATTTGTGACTATAATTTTCCGCTTGAATTAGATGCTACTGAGTTTACTGCAAGCTACTCGTGGAACACGAATGATACTACCCCTATGATTTCTGTAAGTCAACCAGGTACATATAGTGTAAGTGTTTCTAAATGCGGTTTGACTGTGGTTGACTCAATTGTTGTTACAACTCCTCCCAATGCAGATGTGAATTTAGGATCTGATATTACTTATTGTGAATCTGCAGGTATATATTATCCTATTTACCTAAATGGTACACCAAGTGCAACTTATGTGTGGTCTGGAGGTGCAACAGGAAATAGTTTCACAATAACTTCGCCAGGTACTTATATAGTTGAAGGTACTCTACAGGGCTGCTCAACAAGAGATACTATTGTTATAACTGAAATTCCTGCGTTAGATCCTGTTGATCTTGGATCAGATCAATTTTATTGTGATGTTGATGGCATTTCATTACCACTAAACGCTACTAATGTTTCTGGAGCTTCATATTCATGGAGTGATGGTAGTACTTCTTCAATTGATACTATTACAAGTGGTGGTACTTATAGCGTAACAGTTAGCCAATCGGGAGCGTGTCCTGAGAGTATGTCGGATACAGTTGTTATTACAGAAGTTGAGACACCAGTTGTAAATTTAAATGATACATTTTATTGTTCTGGTTACAGTGTTGTTCTAAGCCCTGGTTCAGGATATTTAACTTACTCATGGTCTGTAGGTGATAACTCAGACACCTTAGAAGTAGATATTCCAGGAACATATACAGTAACCGTTTCAAATGGTCATGGATGTAGAGATACCGCTACCTCAGAGGTGACATGGAAACCTGGAGTGTCTGTCAACTTAGGAGCAGATATTGATTACTGGGACGAACTCACTCTAAATGCAGGGGGAGGTTATGGATCTTATCTTTGGAATACGGGAGAAACTACTCAATCAATTACAGCTAGTACTTCTGGTACATATTGGGTAGAGGTTGGTTCTGGAGACGGTTGTTTTGATAGAGATACTGTTGAAGTAACACTTCGCTTAGGTATTGATGACTTATCACAATCTAACGTTTCTATCTTCCCAGTTCCTAATGATGGTAATTTCAACTTAAGATTAGATGGTGAATCACAAACATTTGAAGTATCAATCTATTCTATTGCTGGCAATGTTGTTTACCAAAAAGAACTGACATTAACTGATGGTGAGTCTACACCAATACAGATGCAAAATGCAGTATCAGGAAATTATATCATTCAGCTAAAATCAGATGAAAAAGTGGTACAGCAACCATTTATCGTTCGTTAATATTCTATTCATAATTATCAGTGAAGCCATCCTTGTTTAAAGGGTGGCTTTTTTATTTTCGCTTTAATGGAATCTATAACCTCAAAAGCAGAAGATGTAGTAAAGTCTTTTCTAGCCAAAGATGGATCTGGACACGATTGGTGGCACATTCATAGAGTGAGAAATAATGCTTTAATGCTAGCTAAAGCATATCCCCAAGCTGATTTACAGGTAGTGGAGTTAGCTGCTTTGCTTCATGATATGGGAGATTATAAACTCCACAACAATGATGTAGAAGCTGGAAATCAATTTCTGAATGAAACGATTAACTCTTTGGGTGTAGATAACGAACTCGGAAAGCGAATTTTAGAAGTTATTGCACAGGTATCATATAAAGGAGCTGGTGTTGAAACGGACACTACAACTATAGAAGCTGCTATTGTACAAGATGCAGACCGACTAGATGCCGTTGGTGCAATAGGAGTAGCTCGGGCATTTGCATATGGTGGAAGTAAACACCGGTTGATGTACGATCCCGATCAAAAGCCAGAATCACATGATGATTTTGAATCTTACAGAAACGCTGAGGGAACAACAATCAATCATTTTTATGAGAAACT
>CAJWSQ010000253.1 GCA_913045895.1 uncultured Flavobacteriales bacterium
TATGGAAGAGTTTGATGATATTTTAATGGAAGCAACAATGTCAATGGAAGCAACCATTGAACACTTGAATAATGAGTTGGTGAAGATTAGAGCTGGTCGCGCCAATCCATCTATGTTAGAAGGATTGTTTGTTGATTATTATGGAGCTTCAACTCCATTGAGTCAAGTAGCAAACATTAGCACCCCAGATGCTAGAACATTAACTATTCAGCCCTGGGAGAAAAATATGTTGCAAGAGATTGAAAAAGCCATCATCAATTCAAACTTGGGCTTCAACCCGCAAAATAATGGTGATATTATTATCATCAATATTCCTGCTTTAACTGAAGAAAGAAGACACCAATTGGTGAAACAAGCTAAAGCTGAAGGTGAAAATGCTAAGGTTGGTATTCGTAATGCTCGTAAAGATGCAAATGACCAATTGAAAAAATTGAAAGACTCAGTTTCTGAGGATTTGGTGAAAGACTTTGAAGATCAAATTCAGCAATTAACTGATAAGTTCGTTAAACGTGTTGACGAAAAAGTGGTTGTTAAAGAGCAAGACATTATGAAAGTGTAATTACACTTGTCTTAAAGATATTGAAAGCTGTTTCTTTAAAGGAGCAGCTTTTTTTATGTCCAAACTTTTGTTCCTTCAGTGCAATTGGTGCAAATATCAATCTCAGATCTTGAAGTTAGCAATGCTTTTCTGAAATGATTGTACCCATCCGATTGCCAGATTTCATTGAAGGATAATTCTTTCATATCACCCAGTTGGTGAGTGGCATCTTTGTCAAAACAGCAAGGAACCACAAGTCCATCCCAAGTAATTACACACGAGCTCCACATGCGCCAACAATGGTTCAATAGCTTGTTTTTTATTCTGTATGTGCCATCGGCCATGCGTTTGTATCTAGAGTACTTTTCTTTAGTTGGAATTAAAGGATTCCCGTGTTTGTATTCGTAAACCTGAGCCGTTTTAAACTTTACTTCATCCACACCTAATTCATCAGCCAATTGAATTACATCATCCATTTGATGTTCGTTTGGTTTTACAACTAAGAATTGGAAAATGATGTGTGGTGTTTTAGAGTTGAGCTCTTTCTTCCAATGGACAATGTTTTTGGTGCCTTCAATTACTTTACTCAGTTTCCCTTTTTGACGGTACTGCTCATACACTTCTTGCGTGGTGCCATCAATTGAAATAATCAATCGATCTAAACCAGATTCAACAGTTCTTCTTGCACTTTTTTCATTTAAAAAGTGTGCATTGGTAGAGGTAGCTGTATACATGTTTTTACCATGAGCATGTTTCACCATGTCCAAAAACTTCGGGTTCACATATGGCTCACCTTGAAAGTAAAATATGATGTAGGATGTATAATCAGCAATTTGATCAATTACCTCTTTTTGAAAATCTACCGATAAATTTCCAGTTGGTCTGGTAAATTGGCGTAGTCCACTCGGACATTCAGGACAACCTAAATTACAAGTGGTAGTTGGCTCAAGTGATATACTCATAGGGTAGCCACTCAGTTGTGGTTTTCCAGTGAGTCTAGAAAAATAATAGCTTGTTAATACCTTAAAACCATTCCAAATTCGCTTGGGAGTTAGTTTTGAAAAGTAGTTTAATCCATCAGTTATTTGCGCAGTCACAGAACAAATGTAATAGTTGGGGTAGATCTTAATGTTTTAATTGAGTTAAAACTTTATAGATGACTATGGGTTTCTTATTTTGTTGCCCATTTTGTACCAACACAAAAACTAGGCTGTTACCTTTGCCGACTTTATCGATAGAAGCGACTCTTTATGTGGGAATTATTAGCACGTTTTATTCTTAGGAAGCGTATTCCAATTCTAGTTGTACTTGGACTATTGACCGTTTTTATGGTCTTTAAGGCTCGAGAAAACAAATTGCAATGGACGCTCCCTAAACTTCTCCCAGATTCTGACACCACACTGATTCAATACCAAGAGTTTAAAAATAGGTATGGCCAAGAGGCTATGGCCTTTATGTTTGCGCTCAAAGAAAATCCACTTGATAGCTTGGATTTATTCAATAAATGGTATGGATTATCCAAAGATCTTGAAGGAATTGAAGGTGTAGATACAGTCGTTTCCATCAACCGTTTAATCAATGTAAAAAAGAACTCTGAGAAGAAAATATTTGAGCTTGAACAAGTAGTTGATAGACCATTGACTTCAGAAGCAGAGCTGGATAGTGTTCGGAATTTAGTGTACTCACTAGAGTTTTTTAAAGATAAAATTTATAACGATGAAGGTGTAAACCTCATGTTGGTGAGCCTTAATCCAAAGGTGTTCGATTCACCTGCTCGTGAACCATTAATTAATGCTGTTTTAGAAAGAGCTCAGAAATTTGAAGCTGATAATAACATTGATTTAGTTTACAGTGGATTGCCATATATCCGAGCAAAAACCACGCACTTAGTTAAGCAGGAATTGCGCAAGTTTATTGTGATGGCTGTTATTGTGGTTATCCTCATTTTAACGGTCTTCTTTAGGAGTACTCCACCTGTTTTGGTGAGTATGTTTATTGTGGTGATGGGCGTAATCTGGAGTATGGGAATTATTGCCGTTCTCGGTTTCGAGATGACTATTCTTACTTCCATGATTCCACCATTGGTCATTGTAATTGGTATTCCAAACAGTGTTTATCTGATCAATAAATATCACGCAGAATACAGTCACCACGGAAATAAAATTTTAGCCTTATCTCGAATTATCCGTAAAATCGGAAAAGCAACTTTAATGACCAACATGACAACAGCTGTTGGTTTCTTGGCTTTTGTATTTACTCAAAGTGCCATTTTGGTTGAATTTGGTATTGTGGCTTCAATCAATATTGTAGCCTTGTTTGTGCTTTCAATATTTTTAATTCCAACCATATTTAGCTTTTTACCTCCACCAAAAACCAAACACATGCGCCATTTAGATGTAAGGTGGATGCAACGCATTGTTGAAGGTTTGGTGACATTGGTAAGTAAGTATCGCAAAGCAATTTATGCTGTAACGGTTGTTTTGGTTGTGGTAGGTGTTTTTGGTGCAGGGAAAATAATTACAACCGGTAACTTGGTTGATGATTTACCAGAAGACAGTGAAGTAGTTTCAGACTTAAGATATTTTGAAGATCAGTTTGATGGGGTAATGCCTTTTGAAGTGAGTATTGATGCGCTTAAGCCTGGAATGGTAACCAAGCGAAGTACGTTAAAGAGAATGGAAAAGGTAGAGGATTTATTCGCAACCTATCCAGAATTCTCAAAGCCGTTGAGTGTTGTTGATGGTATCAAGTTTGCTCGTCAGGCATTTTATGGCGGAAATCCATCTCAATACAAACTTATAGGAAGTCAAGAGCAGGTATTCTTCAAGCCATACATGGACAACATGAAAGGTCAGGGAAGTGGACTTTTAAATTCTTTTGTTGATAGTACAGGTAGATATGCACGTATTACCACTCAAATGAAAGATGTTGGAACCATGCAAATGGATTCACTAATTGCTGAGCTTACTCCTGATATTTTAAAGCTATTTCCTGAGGATAAATACAACGTATCTTTTACAGGGACATCAATTGTTTACCTGAAAGGAACCAACTATTTGGTGAAAAACCTATTCATCAGTTTGATGTTGGCCATTGGTATTATTGCCATTATCATGGCTATGCTATTTACTTCATTTAGGATGATTGCTTTGTCAATTCTAACCAACCTAATTCCGCTAATTTTAACTGCGGCAATGATGGGATATTTTGGAATTGCATTAAAGCCATCCACTATCTTGGTTTTCTCAATTGCATTCGGAATTTCCATTGATGACACCATTCACTTCTTAGCAAAATACCGCCAAGAATTGATTGAAAAAGATTGGAATATAGGTGAGGCTGTGTTATCAAGTATCCGCGAAACAGGTGTTAGTATGATTTACACCAGTATCATTTTATTCTTCGGATTCTGTGTATTCGCAACATCAGAATTTGGAGGTACTAAGGCATTAGGTGTTTTGGTATCAATTACCTTGTTAATTGCCATGTTCTCAAACTTGGTTCTTTTACCATCTTTCTTGATGACATTAGACAAACGAGAAACTAAAAATTCAGGCATTTAAATATTGCCAAGATTAAAACTCGAATAAAATGAATAGTTAATGGATAATTAAGAATATAGCAATTCCAAAAATGTTGACAAATTATTATCAATAGTTTAATTATTATACAAATTCTCTTTTGCGGATGGTTGTATTAATGAATCTTATCAATATTTTTGGGAGA
>CAJWSQ010000254.1 GCA_913045895.1 uncultured Flavobacteriales bacterium
CAATACTTTTAAAAATATTTTCATTTTAACGGCAGCGAAATTCCATACCAGTAACTTTCCAGACACCTCTTTTGGCCATGACTATTGCACATCTTCAAAGGTTATCCCTCCTGAGTCAAAAATTCTTTATTTTTTCAATGTATTTTTGTTAAACAGTTGAATATCAGCAAATTTTTCATCAGATTCATACAAAGCTATATTTGTAATAGTTACGTAGGGGACCAGCATATCTAAAAATGTCCTATATAAACCAAACATTTGTCAGCAGTCAAATGTCATGATAACTTTAAAAGACTGAGTAATTAAACAATATCTTGTATCAATTAATACATAAATATGTTAAGCAATATAGTTTTGGTATACATACTCAATTTTAGCCATAATGTTGTTAGTCATGAACCAACCGCCACCTACATTGAAGCGATTTATAGTTGTTTCACCTGCATCTTCAAATGCTTCGCCAAATACAGTGTTGTAACGGCCACCCAAATAGAATTTCTCTGCTTGTCCGATACGATAAAGTAATTCACCTGCTAGTTGAGTGTATTGCCCATCAGTAGTAGCCGAACCTTGACGACCCATAGTCATTTCGTAGATACCAAAGAACTCTAATCCTTTCCATTTTACAAATGGGTTAACTTGGAAAGCAGTTTGATATGCGAAACCTGGATTAAATCGAGGTTCAAAATCAGTACCATTACCAGCAGTATCATCCATTACGTGATAATATCTACCACCAGCACGGTCGCCACCGTAAAGGTAATCGCGAGTACCTTGGTTAGTACTGTTGTAGATTGATCCAGTTAAACGCCATCTGATGTCTTCGCTAACCTGATTATCGTATCCTAATTTACCGTAAGCAACAAAACCGTCATCGCCAGGAGTAGGAGACTGATTCAGTCTACCATTTGTAGCACCAGCAACTAACAAGAAGTTACTTTTTTGGAAAGTTAATTCTGCATAAGGTTCAGTTGTAAAGGCATCCATCAAGTAGTTACCTACAAACGGATTGTACATTGTTGAAGCATTGTCTGATCTACGGAAGTGTGCATCACCGTAATTGATATCATTCATACCAATTTTAATAGTTGTGATGTCCATCAATCCTGATAAAAAGCCTTCTTGAATGAAATCTAGTTTATCAATTTGGATGTATCCACCTTTTACATAAGCTTCAGTGTGGTGTCTTGATGAAAGGTAAGTACGCAAGTGCATGCGAACACCATCATACAATTGAACATCTAAATTTAAGTTGGCTGTTGGAAGAGTAAAGTTAGGGCTTAGTTCTACTAAGGTACCATACTCATTTGAGTTGTCTAAACCTTGGAATTGAAGTGCGAAATCGCCACCAACTCTTACTTTAAGACCTTCGTATTTTACATTAGTTTCTTTACTGGTTTCATATACATTTAGTCCTTCTTTTCCAACTGGACGCATGTATTGAATGTCTGTGTTAAACACCTGTGCATTAGATTGAAATGCAGCAAAAGCAAACCCAGTAAGGGCTAAAGCTTTTAATGTTCCGTTAAGTTTCATGATTTTGGATTTTGAGGTTGAATTATTTGAAAATAACATCGTAAACTATAGTTACATCTTTACCTGTAGTAATGGTTCCCATCATGGCTGTAGGAGGCTCAACGTTATATTGAGTCATATCCATGGTAAATTCACCTTTTACTTTTACTTGGTTGTTTACAACTTGGTAAGTTCCTTTAAGAGTTACACTTTTAGAAGTGCCGGCAACATTTAACTTACCTTTTAAGCTAATGGTGTTGCCCGAAATTGAGCTACTTTCAGATTTAAAAGTGATGGTTGGGTGATCTTCACTTTTAAGTGCATTGTAAGTGTTTTTGTCCATAAGAGACTTACCACTTTTAATGCCCTCTACTTTAAAGGTTAACACTACATTTTCAACTTTTTGAACTTTCTGACTTTCAATAGAAAAATTTCCAGAGCCATAAAAGTCCTCTACGGTTTCTGTCCAATCATGTAAAGATGAAGTTCCAGTAATTTCAACTTTACTGTCGGATTGTGATACTTTTAGCACTTGTGCAAACAAGAATGTTGGGAACATGGCCAGTGCCAAAACCATTAATGATAAACTGTATTTTTTCATGACATTTAGTTGTTTAGGGATAGAACAAATCTATGGAGCTTGATTTGCTCAAATCATGACATTAATATTATCTAAGTATGATTATTGTCACTTTAATCACGAAATTTGCTCCACGTTTGAAGTTACACGATTTCGTAATCAATAAAAAGAATTATGCGATTTAACGTAAGTGAAATAAATGAGTGCATCCGCACCAGAAGAACAATAGCACCTGAGTTTTTCAGTGAGAGAAAGGTTCAAAAGGAATTGATTGAAGTGATGTTGGAAAATGCTAGATGGGCTCCAACACACAAGCTTACTCAACCTTGGAGATTTAAAGTGTTTTACGGAAAAGGGTTAGAGTCTTTTGCTGAATGGCACGGAGAAACGTATAAGCAAATCACTCCTGAAGATAAATTTAAGGCACCTAAATACCGCAAGATGAAAGAGCGTCCACTAAAGGCGTCAGCAGTAATTGCGATCATCATGAAACGCGATGAAAAGGAATCTTTGCCTGAGGTTGAAGAAATAGCTTCCGTAAGCGCTGCCGTACAGAATATGTATTTAACAGCTAGCGCATACGGATTAGCAGCATATTGGGGTAGTGGAGGATTAACTTACACGCAAGAGATGAAAGACTATCTTGGTATCGGAGAAAAAGATCAATGCTTGGGATTGTTTTATATTGGCTATCCATCAATTGAATGGCCTAAGAAAACAGAGCGTATGGAAAGACGTTTAGTTACCGAGTGGGTAGAATAATAAAAGTAAAATAGAATCCATAAAAAATCCCCGTTTGAATGTTCAAGCGGGGATTTTTATTTGATAAAACCTTAAACGGATTAAGATGGAACCTGAACATCAGCAGAAATCGCTAAACGCGTTTCTCTTGGCTCAGTGTTAGCTGTAATGGTAACCGTTTTAGTTTGTTTTCCTTGTTGTTTTCCAGGTTTGTAAACCACTCTAATTTCACCCGTTGATCCTGGAGCGATTGGCTCTTTTGGATATTCAGGAACTGTACAGCCACAAGAACCTACAGCGTTTTCAATAATTAGAGGTTTGCTACCTGTATTTGTAAAGGTAAAAACCTTTTCGTTTTCAGTATCTTGATCAATTGTACCGAAACTGTGATTCATTTCAGCAAACTGTACCGTTGTTGGTGGGTTAGTTGGTTTTGGTGGAGCTTGTTGGATTGGTTGAGACGGTTGTTGGAAGTTGTTTGGGTTATTAACCGCATTTAAATTAGGTTGACCCTGTGGAGCCGGTGCTGCTTGTTGAGCAACTCTACCACTTCTTGCAGGTAAATCTTCTTTAATAAATGTTCCGTAAATTACGGTAGCAGCAATTACAACCAATAATCCAAGTTGTAAGTTTCCTTTCATAGTTTCATTCATGGTAACTTTCTTTTTTTTCGAAGTCTCAAATTTAATGAGATTAATTATTTATCGTTGATTTTATACTTTTTAAATGTCTCTTTATCTTCAATAGCCTTAATAGCTGTCTCAAATGCTTCGTCTTCAGAATTGGTTACTTGGTAAAAAGCACCTGATCCATAAATACCTCTTGCTATTAAGGCTCTCAAGTTGATTTCGATTAAATCTTCAGATTTTTCTAATCCTTCTTCGTCTTTTTCAAGACCTTCATTCTCTGCAAATTCAATCAACTCATTATAGACTGTTCCGTCTTGGTCAAAGTTGGCTATAAAATCAGCAATGTTTGTATAATTATTTGTTAACTCATCGCGGTGGTTATCCACGTAGGTTAAAGCAAAGTTGTTGAGGTGACCTTTTCTTACTAATTTACCGTAGTATGTAGATCCACGAGTTGTGTCTAGCGGAATAAAAATATCTGGCATAATTCCACCGCCACCATAAACAGTTCTGCCTTCAACTTTGGTTGTGTATTTTAATGAATCAGGGAATTGAATACTGTCTTTGTTCGAATATTCTCCGTGTTTATATCGCTCATTTAAATCGTTGTAATAAGCTTCCATTCCTTCATCATATGGTTTTTGGATGCTTCTTCCACTTGGAGTGTAGTATCTAGAAACTGTTAATCGAATTACGGAACCATCAGGTAATGAGAATGGCTTTTGAACCAATCCTTTTCCGAATGATCTTCTACCTATCACTAAACCGCGATCC
>CAJWSQ010000255.1 GCA_913045895.1 uncultured Flavobacteriales bacterium
CTATCGCCAACCACTAAATAGGATAACGCTTCCATTAATGAACCATCTTTTAGAGGTTTATATTGGTACGCGGTATCGTACTCTGATCCCTGATTTGATGAGATTAGATTCCCATTAGAATCAAATAGAGATAAACTTAAATAGACGTATTGACCAGACAATAACGGATCTGTTTCATCGCCTAAAGCATGAATTTTAAACTCCATTCCGCTATCCGTAACTTTAAAGCCTGGATTAACGCTTTTGGGTTTACATCCAAAAAAAGTGATTAGACAAAAAATAGAAACAGCGTAAATTCTTATCATTTCAATTGCACCAATTCAACATCATAAATGATGGTGGATTTTGGAGGAATAGCTTGAAGATCGCCCAGTAAACCATGTGCCAAATGTGGAGGCATCACGAAGCGTGCTTTATCACCAACACGCATAAGTAAGATTCCTTCGTGCAACCCGCTTTCAACGTCACTCATACCAATTTTAAACCACTGTGGTCCTTCTTGATCTGTTGTGTAAACCAAAGTGCCATCCATCAAGCTAACTTGGGCATTAATCAACGCCTCTTGTTTGACCTGAGCCAAAGGCAAATTGGTATCTGTCTCATTCAAAATCATATATCGCAAGCCAGTACCCGTTGGGGTCATTTTCCAACGTTTTGACTTAATAAACGACTCAATCTTTTCATTTTCAGCTCGAACAGCATTCTTGTTGATCTGAATCAAGTCTTCTTCTGTAATCGGCTTATTCGAAACATTTTGAGCTTGTTGATTACTCGTTCCTTTGCACGATATAAGAGTTAAGCCTGTAATTATGATGAAAAATGAAGCGTATTTCATTTTGATAATTCTTTCATATATGATTTTGCCATCTCAGGAAAAGTACGAACAACTTCATCTAAAGGTTTTTCAACCCTTCCTCCTGCAGCATTTAAATGACCGCCACCGTTATAATATGTTCTTGCAAACGTATTAACATCAAACTGACCTTTAGACCTGAATGAGATTTTTACTGATCCGTCTTCTGCTTCGCGGAAGAAAGCTGTGAATTTAACCTCCTTCATACTTAAACCGTAATTCACAAGTCCTTCGGTATCGCCTTTTTTATAGTTGAACCTTTGTAATTCCTCTTGAGATAATGACATACATGAAGCTTCAATCTCAGGAAAAAGCTGCAATTTATTACTTAGCGTATAGCCCATTAATTGCAAACGATTGAATGAATTGGTATCGTATACCAAATTGTGAATTTTGGCCGTTTCTAATCCCAATTCCATAAAATCAGCCGCTATACGGTGTGTACGCGGTGAAGTTGAATTGAATCTAAATGAACCCGTGTCTGTTACAATCCCTGTATATAAACAGGCTGCAATATCAACATCGAGTTTAACTTCAGGTGCTAATTCTCTAGTAAAAACATAAATCAACTCTGCGGTACTAGAAGCCCCCACTTCACTCAACATGTATGGGAAATCGTCTGGTTCTCTGTGGTGATCAATCAATATTTTAGTTGCTGTTGAATTTTGATCAACATCAGCTCCCATATCTCCTAAACGAGAAGTTACATTGAAATCAAGCAGAAAAATAACTTCGGCATCTGCTATAATTGATTTAGCTTGATCTGTATTAGAACTGTAGTCCAGTAAAAGATCGTGGTTTGGCATCCAATGCAGAAAATCTGCATCAGGATCAGGAATAATTGGTGTAACCTGTGTTAATCCCATTTTCTTTAAAAACAGGTATAACCCCAAAATGGAGCCTATTGCATCACCATCTGGAGAGCGGTGAGTAGTTAAAACGACCTTTGGGTTAGCCGATATAACCTTTTTTAATTCCTGATAATTCATAATGCAAATTTGAGAATAATAGAAGATGACAAACAGAATCTAAAGGTAAAATGTCAACAATGTTAACATACTATCATGTTAATTCTCGCTTGATGTAAAATACGCTTGTATTGCGAAATTGAATGGTTACTTTTGCACCAACTTAGAAAAATATTTAGTCAGATGGCTGGAACGTTAACGTTTACAATGATTAAACCTGAAGCAGTTGCTGCAGGTAATATTGGTGAAATCCTTGCAATGATGAATCAAGCAGGATTTAGAATTGTTGCTCTTAAAAAAACGCAACTTACTGAAGAACAAGCTGGTGAATTTTACGAAGTTCATAAAGAGCGTCCTTTCTACGGAGAATTAGTAAGCTATATGAGTCAAGGACCAATTGTAGCTGCTATCTTAGAAAAAGACAATGCAGTTGCTGACTTTAGAGCGTTAATTGGTGCTACTGATCCTGCAGAAGCAGAAGAAGGCACTATTCGTAAAAGATTTGCAAAAAGCAAAGCTGAAAATGCAGTTCATGGTTCAGATAGCGATGAAAATGCACAAATTGAAGCAAGCTTTTTCTTCTCTAGATTTGAGCGTTTCTAATTGCTGAAATAAGCATCACAAAATAAATCCCTGTATTTTTCGAAATACAGGGATTTTTATTTGTCAAAACCTTTTTGATTTAGTCGCAGCTAAAAATATTTTTGGTTAATCACGCATTTCCAGTAATTTTGTGTCAAATACAGCCCGTATGTTATTGTCACAAGCCGAAGAAAACTATATAAAAGCCATCTACAAACTCACTATTAATAACGATAAAGGAACCACTACTAATGATATAGCAAGGGAAGTAAATACCAAGGCTTCTTCTGTTACCGACATGCTAAAAAAACTTAAGAAAAAGGATGTTATTTCTTACAAGCCATACAACCCTATTTCTTTAACCGAATTAGGAACTGAAAGAGCTATTCAAATAGTAAGAAAGCAACGACTTTGGGAAGTTTTTTTATACGACAAATTGGGTTTTAAATGGGATCAAGTTTCTGAATTAGCTAGCGAATTAGAGCATGTTCAGAATAACACATTGATAGATAAACTTGATACTTTTTTAAACTCTCCTACTCACACTCCACACGGAAACCCGATACCAGATAGATACGGCAGAATAAACAACCACGAAGAAGTAACAGTTGCTGATTTAGAAGTTGGTCAGTTTGGAATGATTATCGGACTTAAAGACACCAGCTCTAAGTTTCTTCAATACTTAGATAAAACTGGCTTAAACTTAGGAAAAACGGTTAAAATCAATCAGATTACAGATTATGATCAAAGTATGGAGATTACTTTGAACATGACCGAGACCAAAAACGTTACTTATCAAGCCGCTCAAAACCTCTACATTAAAAAGTTGACTCGATAATTTATGTCTCAGAATAAAGTAAGTATTAAAAATAAGAGAGCCTCATTTGAATATGAGTTCATTGAAAAGTATACTGCTGGTTTAAAACTGTACGGAACTGAAATTAAAAGTATTCGCAACGGCAAGGCTAGCATTATTGATGGACATTGTGCCTTTGAAGGAGATGAACTTTATGTTTACAACATCTTTATTGATGAATACGACAAAGGAGGCTTTATCAATCACTTACCAAAACGTAAACGTAAGTTATTACTCCACAAAAGAGAATTGGATAAGCTTCAGAAAAAGCTAAATGATCAAGGAATGACTATTGTTCCAACTCTTATGTTTATTTCTGATAGCGGATACGCTAAGCTAAACATTGCACTAGCTCGCGGTAAAAAGCTTTATGACAAACGTCAAGACTTGAAAGAAAAAGATGACAAGCGCAGAATGGATCGTGCAATGAAAGTATAGCCTTAATTACTTGAGGCTTTCTTTTTGGTGTCTTTTGTTCCGAAGAAATATGTGAGTGTTACTCCCAAAGTTGAATTCATTCTAAATCCGTTATCAGAAGTTCTGTTGGTACCTACTTGTCTTGATGTAGAAGTAGCGCCACTAATTGGATCATCAATAGTAACTATGCTGTAATCACCACCCGTTCTTTGTGATAAGAATCCCCATTGGTATTCTGCACCTAAAGCTAGCTTAGGAGCTACAAAATAGTTGAAACCGATAATAGCATTTACTCCAAATGTAAATCCACCTGGCATATCGTAATTTGTTGAAACACTTGCAGAACCAGTAGTATCTGAAGTCACTTCATTCACTTCGATAGTTTCACTTCCAACAGTACCCGTATTGTTTGGGCATTACAAAATGGAGGACACAC
>CAJWSQ010000256.1 GCA_913045895.1 uncultured Flavobacteriales bacterium
AAACTTTCAGTATTAACTGGAACTGTTTTTTTATCTAAATTTAAACCCCATTCTGCAATAGGCCCAAGTTGCATTATTAATCCAAAAAAACCTAGTATATAATCTGTTTTAATTTCTTTTATGGTTTTATCATCCTTGGCCAATAATCGTTTCGATTCAGCTGTAAGTATGCGGTGAATCAATTGGGTGAGTGTTAAACCCGTTTTAGCTTTCAGTATCTGATTCAAGCGCTTGGGCGTTAATCCCACTTTTTCGGCATAAAATTCGGCTTTGCGCTCTTTGCGGTAATTCGATTCGATGTGTTCATACAACAACTCAATGGGGCGCGAACTCGGACTTTCTAAATCGATGTATGATCTAAAAAGTGAGATTTTATGCACCAAAGCAACCACGTATGCTTGCACAATGGGCAGGTGATTGGTTCCTCGCATTTCGGCCAACAACAGTTTGATGAGCGGTTTTAATTCGTCTGATTGTTCTTTGGTTAAACTAATAGGATCGTTGGCAAACGGATTGAACAACACACGCAAGTTTACGTGATCTCCATTGGTAAAAAAGTCCAAGCTCATGGTTACCGAAATGCCATTGAGTTTGCCTTGTATTGAGTGGGTTTGACTTTTTGAAAGTAGCGTGAAGCTGTTGGGGATAATGGTTTGTTTTTGGTGATCTACAAACTGAACGCCTTCACAATCATCAAAAAACCACAAGATTTCAAAATCCATGTGGCGCTCATAATTAGCCAGCATTCTGCTGTGGCAATTCTCTAGCTTGTTGACTTTTACCTGTGCATTTTTAACCATATCTATTAAACCTTTTGCTTGTATCGGTGTTCTAAATTGTCCAATTCATAAAATTTCGTTTACGAGTCAAATGGTCAGTTAATTAAGTAGTTATGATGAAATGTTAAAATATATTTAAAATCGCGAATTTGAGTCAAATTTCCAAATAGTCCAACATTTCAAGAAAAAAATGTTGATACACATAAACCAATCACCAGTACGTTTGCACTTGAAATTTTTAAAATCAATCATGAAGATCCAATTTAAGTTTATCCGCACTCTGTTTTATTTCGGAGTTGTGGCTGCTTTATCTTATGCCTGTTCATCTCAGCAGCAACAGGGAGGTCCTGCTGTTGTAAAGCAATACCCAGTTCAAAAGTTAAGTTACCAATCGGCAACAGTTCATCAAATATATCCTGCAACAATAGAAGGAGTTCAAACGGTTGAGCTCAGATCTCAAATTCAAGGTTACTTGGATGAGATTTATGTTGATGAAGGTGCTTGGGTGAAGAAAGGGGAAACCCTTTTTCGCATTTATGCCAACGATTATGCTCAGCAAGTGAAAGCTGCAGAGGCAAGCGTTCAGGCTATGAAAGCTCAAGTGAAAACAGCTCAGTTGAATGTTGAGAAACAAGAACCATTGGTGAAAAAAGAGATCATCAGTGAGTACACGTTGTCAATCTCTCAGCAATCATTAGAATCTGCGAAAGCTGATTTAGCGCAAGCCGAAGCGCAATTAGAAGATGCCAAAACCAACTTGGCTTATTCGGTAATTAAGAGTCCATCAGACGGTGTTATTGGAACCATTCCTTACCGTATTGGTAGTTTGGTGAGCAGCACTATGACTGATCCTTTAACCGTGATTTCTGATATCCGCGAAGTGCGTGTTTATTTCTCGGTGAATGAGAAAGACTATTTATCAATGACGCATTCATCATTGGGTGATTTTGTGAAAGGAAAAGGCGAAACCGATACCAATATCGTGTTGTTACTTCCAAATGGCGAAGAGTTTGAACACAAAGGTCACATCGATGCCATCAGTGGTGTGATTGATGCTTCAACAGGTTCGGCAACTTTTCGTGCTACATTCCAAAATCCTGATTTGAGATTGAGAAGTGGAGGAAGTGCTCGAGTGAAAATTCCTGAGCAAGCAGATTCTGTGTTTATTGTTCCACAGGCAGCAACATACGAGATTCAGAACAAGCGATTCATTTATACGGTTACCGATAGCAATACGGTTGTTCCTGCTGAAATACAAGCATATGCCGATGATAATGGTAAAGACTTTATCGTTACAGGCGGATTAAAACCAAACGATGTAATTGTAGTTGATGGTATCAACTCACTGTCAGAAGGAGCTCAAATTGAGCCTCAAATGCAAAAGTAATTGCAGGTTTTAGTATTCAATCGATTCAATTTTCAATAAGATAAAATGTTAGAGAAGTTTATTCAAAGGCCGGTTCTATCAACCGTAATTTCAGTGCTCATTGTTATTTTGGGTTTATTGGGATTATTGGCATTGCCGGTTTCACAATATCCGGAGATTGCACCTCCAACTGTTCGTGTATCGGCAACATATACCGGTGCGAGTGCAGATGTAGTTCTGAAGTCGGTAATTATTCCACTTGAAGAGCAAATCAATGGGGTAGAGAACATGACGTACATGACCTCTACATCAACCAACAACGGTACAGCAACAATCAATATTTATTTTGAACAAGGTACAGATCCAGATATGGCTGCTGTAAACGTTCAAAACCGTGTTGCCAGAGCGCAAAACTTATTGCCGCAAGAGGTTATTCAATCGGGGGTTACAACCACCAAGCAGCAATCAGATAACATCTTGATTTTTGCGGTTTATAGTGACAAAGAATCTTACGATGAGGTTTTTGTACAGAACTATGCAGAAATCAACTTGATTCCAGCTATTAAGCGTGTGAATGGTGTGGGTAGTGCGCAATCTTTTGGTGAGCAAAACTACTCGATGCGTGTTTGGTTAAAACCCGATGCGATGAAAGCGTACGGTTTGGTTCCTGATGATGTTTTCGGAGCCATTGCCGATCAGAATATTGAAGCTGCACCGGGTCAATTCGGACAAAACAGTGATCAATCGTTCCAATACGTTATTCGATATACTGGAAAATTAAAAACGTCTGAAGAGTTTCAGGACATTGTAATCAAATACGATGACCGTGGTAAATTACTTCGCTTAAGTGATGTGGCTCGAGTAGAGATGGGATCTCAAAATTACTCGCGTACATTCCGTTTCAATGGTAAACCAGCAGCTGGAATTGCTGTTGCACAAACGGCCGGATCAAACGCGCAAGATGTAATTAAAGACTGTTTAGCAGTATTGGACGAAGCTTCAGTGAATTTCCCTGAAGGTGTTCATTATGCTGAGTTGGTAAACGCCAACGATTACCTCGATGAATCAATCTCAAAGGTAATCCACACATTAATTGAAGCCTTCATCTTGGTGTTCTTAGTGGTATTCATTTTCTTACAAGATTTCAGATCAACATTAATTCCAGCTATTGCTGTGCCAGTAGCTATTGTAGGTACATTCTTCTTCTTGAATGTATTTGGCTACAGTTTGAACTTGTTGACCTTATTCGCGCTAGTTCTTGCCATTGGGATTGTGGTAGATGATGCCATTGTGGTAGTGGAGGCCGTCCACGCTAAAATGGAATCGAGTCATTTGCCAGCTAAAGAAGCAACGGTTTCGGCCATGAATGAAATTGCTGGAGCTATTGTGTCTATTACCTTGGTGATGTCTGCGGTATTTATTCCAGTAACATTTATTACGGGTTCTAGTGGTATCTTCTATCAACAGTTTGGTATCACCTTGGCGGTATCTATTGTTATTTCAGCAGTCAACGCCTTAACGTTGAGTCCGGCATTGTGTGCTTTGTTCTTGAAATCCAACCACGGAGAAGATAAAAACAAAAGTTTTTTACAGCGTTTTTACGATTATTTCAATGCTTCGTTTGATGCTTTGACACATCGCTATGGAGCTTCAATCCGATTTTTATCTAAGCGTAAATGGATGGCTTTTGCCATTATCGCTGCCTTTACTGGTTTGTTGGTGTATTTGATGCAAGTAACTCCAACGGGTTTCGTGCCAAGTGAAGATACAGGAACCATTTTCGCAGATATTACATTGCCAGCTTCTGCATCTATGGAGCGTACACAAGAAGTAGCTCAAAAGCTAGATAGCTTAGTGAAAAACACTCCAGGAGTTAAAAATACCTTACGTATGGCGGGTAACAGTATCATGAATGGTGCGGGTAGTTCATACGGGATGGTAATTATTAAGTTGGCTCCT
>CAJWSQ010000257.1 GCA_913045895.1 uncultured Flavobacteriales bacterium
AGGCAACTTTAGAGGACTTCTTTGGATGACAAATATAAACATTACTACTAGCCCAACTGGACGCTCGCCGGGAAACAAATACTTCTTCGGCGAGCGGACAAGTCAACTTTGTACTAAAAGACCAAAATACTATAAGACAGGTGATCCGAACGAATTCAGACAACTTTCGAAACGTATGGTAAATTTAACATACAGAAAGCGATTATGTTTTGTTGCAGCCGGTATCAGATTTGTTGTGCATACTAATGATCCTAGGCATGAACAATTTGTTAGAAATATGTTTGATGTTCTTCCTAAAGGTTTTGGGCATAATGTTCCAGAGTGGACGATCTGGCACAACACAGAACTAGAAGTTTCAGAACCCAAAATTCATGTAAATCTTGATACCAAAACAATGTTAATAGCAGGTACTACCTTCCTTGGTGAGATCAAGAAAGGAGTTTTTGGTGTCATAGGATTTGAACTTCCTAGAAAAAATTATCTACCAATGCATTGTAGCGCATTTACATATGATGCGACTACAAATTTGATGTTTGGATTAAGTGGAACAGGTAAAACTACACTAAGTAGTGACCCAGATTATGCGTTGATTAGTGATGATGAGGTTTATTGGGATGATAAGGGCATCAAAATGATCGAAACTGGATGCTATGCCAAGAGCGAGGGACTGACTCCAGAAACACATAAGACGATCTTCGATGCTGTTGAAAAGGCAAAATTAGAAGATTGCTTAGTTGTAGAAAATCCAGGTGTTGCAAACGCAAGACTGAGTTATCCTATTACTTGTGTTGAAAACGCATATCACAAACCTCAAAAATTTGATCATCCAGATAATATATTTTTCTTAACTATGGATGCTAAAGGAGTGTTTCCACCCTATAGTAAAATTAGTGGTGAAACAGTTCGTAAATTTTTCGAAACTGGATATACAAGTCAGATGCCTGGTACTGAAAAAGGCGCAACTGAGATTAAACCACTATTCAGTCCATGTTATGGTTCACCTTTTATGCCGCGACCTGTGAAAGAATATAGTGATTTGCTGATGCAGAAAATCGAATCGAATGAATGTAATGTATATTTGATTAACACTGGCATGGGTGAGGATGGTGTGCGTTTTTCTCTAGACTTTACTCGACAATGTGTTAAAACGTGTATAGAAAAAAATATAGAGGATAAGAGTTGGGAAGTATTAAAAACACTCGAAGATTTAATAGGTAATAAAATATGATTCACTACATATTTGATGTAGATGGTACACTTACGTCAAGTAGGTCTAATATGGATGAAAAGTTTAGTTCATTCTTTTTTGACTTTTGCACACAAAACAAAGTATATCTTGTCACTGGTAGCGATATACAAAAAACAAGAGAGCAAGTTGGAGAAGTTATTTGGGGAATGACTGTACGAAACTATCAATGTTCTGGTAATGATGTGTGGGAAAAGGGTAAAAATATTAAAACATCTACGCTAAATCTCCCTGACGAAATGTGGGGTTATTTGAATAAAGCAATTACTGATAGTTCATTTCCAGTTCAAAATGGTCAACATATTGAAGAACGTGCTGGTCTATACAACTTGTCTATTCCAGGAAGAAATATAGGCAGTCGTACAAGAATTCAATATGTGGCATATGACAACTATACCAATGAAAGAGCAAAAATTGCCACAAAATTGAAAGAACAATTTCCACTGTTTGAATTTAAAGTTGCTGGAGAAACAGGTATAGATATTACATCTAAAGGAAATAATAAATCTCAGATATTGACAGACTTTGAAAATTGTGATATAATAAACTTCTACGGTGATAAATGTGACTTAGGTGGTAATGATCATGAAATTGCTCTTGCAGTACATGACCGTGGTGGTGAAAACTCGACATATCAAGTGAAGAATTGGACAGAAACGTGGGAACTACTAAAGTCGGTATAACGGCATCTACTTTTGATTTACTACATGCTGGTCATATTACTATGCTGCGCGAAGCAAAAACAAAATGCGACTACTTAATCTGTGCATTGCAAGTCGATCCTCAGTGTGACAGACCCACAAAAAATAAACCAGTACAAACCTTAGTTGAAAGACACACCCAACTTGCTGCTGTAAAATATGTAGATGAAATTATTCCATATCAAACAGAGCAAGACTTAGAAGATATTTTAAACATGTTTCCTATAGATATTCGTATTATTGGTGAAGAATATAAAAACGGTAGATTTACTGGTCGCGCTATTTGTTCAAAACGAGGCATAGAAATATATTATAACAAAAGAGACCACAGATTTTCATCTAGTGATTTAAGAAAGCGAGTAAAAGATATATGAATATTAATGGTGACTGTATTGAAGAAATGCAGAAATTAATTAACCAAGGGATTAAAGTTGATGCGGTAGTTACAGACCCACCATATCACCTACAATCTATCGTGGACAGATTTGGAAAAACATCTCTGAGTGATGATACCAAGACTTCAGAAAGGGCGCGAGGTCGTGCTGATGGTTACGCAAGAATGTCTGCGGGTGGAT
Source organism: uncultured Flavobacteriales bacterium (assembly GCA_913045895.1). Classification (GTDB taxonomy): domain Bacteria; phylum Bacteroidota; class Bacteroidia; order Flavobacteriales_G; family Salibacteraceae; genus UBA6049. Next base: position 2,523 of record CAJWSQ010000257.1, read on the forward strand.
TCATGGGTCAAGAGTGGGACGGTGGTGATATTGCATTTCGTGCTGAGACTTGGAAACTTGCTTGGGAATTATTGAAACCTGGTGGACATATACTTGCATTTTCTGCTTCACGCAATTATCATAGAATGGCGGTTGCGATTGAGGATGCTGGGTTTGAAATTCGTGATCAAATGATGTGGTTGTATGGTTCTGGTTTCCCTAAGTCTCACAATATTGGAAAAAATGTTGATAAGACACTAGGTAACGAAAGAGAAGATTTGGGTAATTCTGATTGGGAAGGTTGGGGTACAGCACTCAAACCAGCACACGAACCGATTGCGGTTGGGCGCAAAGCAATATCTGAAGGTACTGTTGCTAAGAATGTATTAAAACATAGAACTGGTGCAATTAATATTGATGCTAGTCGGATCAAATCTGATGAACTTAGTGAGGGCAGATTCCCAGCAAATATAATGCACGATGGACTGCAACAAGATTGGGCGCGTTTCTTCTACTGTCCAAAAGTATCAAAGAAAGACCGTGGCAAGAATAACAAACATCCAACAGTCAAACCACAAGAATTAATGAAATATTTAGTGAGACTTGTCACTCCTAAAGGTGGTACTGTACTTGATCCATTTATGGGTTCTGGTTCTACTGGTATGGCAGCAAAAGATTTGGGTTTTGACTTTATTGGCATTGAGAAATCAAAAGAATATTTCAAAATCTGTCAAAATAGAATTGATGAAACACACCCACTAAGCGGATTTTTAGAATGAGTAGTATAACAGATTACATTAGAATTATACCAGACTATCCAGAGAAAGGGATTAATTTCTATGATATGAATAGTTTGTTTGCTGGACCTTTGTTTAGTAAAGTTGTAGATCAACTTATAAACGATAATATTCAGCATATAGAAACTCCTACGCATATTGTAGGTATCGAAAGTAGAGGATTTGTATTAGGTGCAGCAATTGCATATGCAGTGAAATTGCCCCTTGTGATGGTACGCAAAAAAGGTGCTAAGTATCCAGGTGAATTATTAGAAGAAAGTTATAAATTAGAGTATGGTGATGCGACCTTGACACTACAAACTGGGTTACTTGGTCATACTGATCGTGCTATAATCACAGATGATTTGGTTGCCACTGGTGGTAGCATGATAGCAACTAAAAATCTGGTTGAACAAACTGGTGCTAAAGTATTAGCAGGACTAACAATAATTGACCTCGCATATCTGGACACACAGCGACCTATGGAAATATTTAGTTCAGAAAAAATCACAGAACTTAATCAGATTTTAGACTAGACAACTGTTATAGAATATGCTATAATGGTGGGAATAATATAGGAGAATAATATGTGTGAATGTGAAAATTGTAAATGTAATGAATCATGTGGTTGTGGAAATTGCAACTGCTAATAGGAGAAGTAAAATGAAGAATATACTAAAGTTAATCTTATCAGCAATCTTTATTTTTGGTTCTGTTCCAACATTAAACGCTTCAGATATGAAGATGGATAATATGGAAGAAGTCAAAAAGAAGAAAAAGAAAA
>CAJWSQ010000258.1 GCA_913045895.1 uncultured Flavobacteriales bacterium
TCGAAAGCGATTGCAGTATCATTTTTAAAGAAAGCTATTGATACTTCTACAGTTCCTTGATATAGATTGTCTGATGAAGACTTTGAATAGTTAATTGATCTACCGTCTATGTTTAAATAGGTTTCGATATATGGTCCTTGACCAGGAGCATAAAATCTTGAAAAAGTAAAATCAGCTCTTACTTGTGAAAATGAAATCAAAGGAAGAACATAAAGTATTAGAACAATAATGTTTCTCATGCGTACAAAAATAAGCTTGACTTTTATATTCGCTAAGTTCTATTCGTAAATGTGTCGAATTTTATTGAAAGCGGATAGATATACGCAAGAAACGAAGAAAAACATCAAATAGTTAAAAGAAGAAGTATGAATTTTAAAAACGCAGTATTTATTGTAACCGGTGGAAGTAGTGGTATTGGAAAAGCAACCGCTAAAGATTTAGTGAATGAAGGTGCAGTGGTTTACATTACAGGAAGAGATGAAACTAAATTGAACCAAGTTGCCAATGAAATAGGAGCGAAAGCCATTTTAGCCGATGTTTCAAATGACTCAGATATTGAAAAGACCTATAAAACAGTTATTGACGAACAAGGAAGGTTAGACGGTTTAATTAATAACGCGGGTATTGCAGGAAGTGATTGGCCAGAGGTAGATCAATTAACTAGAGCGCAATTTGAAGAAGTGTATCAGGTAAATGTATTTGGTGCAGCTGTAATGGGAGCAAAGGCAGCCGAAATATTTAAGAAGCAAAAAAGTGGTAACATCGTTAACATTGCTTCAACAGCTGGATTAAAAGGTTTTGCAAAAGGAAGTATTTACTCGTCATCAAAATTTGCTCTTAGAGGAATTACGCAATGCTGGCAAGCCGAATTAAGACCTTATAATGTGCGTGTGATGTTGGTAAATCCAAGCGAAGTTCCAACGGCTTTTAATCAAGAAAGTAGAGAAGAAAGACCAGATGAAGCTAAAAAATTAACCTCTGAAGAAATTTCTCACTCAATTTTATCGGCTTTAAAAATGGATGAAAGAGGCTTTATTCCTGAGTTAACTGTTTGGGCAACAAATCCTTTCTAAAAGGTGCGCCAATGCTGGGATTTTAAATGGACTTAACATTTAGATAAAAAAGAAAAAATCACCCTTGCAGATTTAAAAAAGGAAATTACATTTGCAGCGGAGAGTTGGCAGAGTGGTCGATTGCACTGGTCTTGAAAACCAGCGTACCGAAAGGTACCGAGAGTTCGAATCTCTCACTCTCCGCCAGAAAATAAAGAAAGCCTTGCAGTTTTTGTAAGGCTTTTTTTGTGCCCAAAATTTTGATTTTAAACAGTGAGAGATGAGAACGTAAGAGTTCGTACTAGCGCAGCGATCTCACCGACATTAAGGAGGTAATCTCTCACTCTCTGCCAGAAAATAAAGAAAGCCTTGCAGTTTATGTGATGCTTTTTTTTTGTGCCCGAAACTGCAGTTTTTGAATATATGGGGCTTTATGCCATGTTGATTTATGGATCTAGCTAACGTCAATAAAAAATCCCGAAGCATTCACCTCGGGATTCATGTTTAACCTAACCTCCTTAGAAGCTATATGTGGAGTACACATAAACTAAACCTTGATCATTCCTATGAATAATTGAAATTGATAACCCCTGATCAAGAGTTTAAAATTCAAGAATACAGGTTTGTAATTGGTTTGCCAGAGTTCAATAAGGTGAACGGGACATAATTAGAAGTGAGCTTCATTATTTCTGCCTTCAATTTGAAGAAATCAATAACTCGTGCTAAATTTGAACAAGCGTACCGTACTAATTTACTTTAAACAAAACCTGAATGTTTGTAATTCAGCCATCATCAAATCAAAATATAAACTGGAACAGATCTCTGGTCTTAGGGGTTTCTATTGCTGTATTCATCAGCTTTATTAATCTATTTCTAGAGCCTTTTAAAACAGGTGATAGCAGTAAACTCTTGGTTTTAGGTTACAGTGCGTGTTTTTTAATTAGCTATCTCACTGCTTGTGTGATGGAGTTTTTTCTCTTTCAGAAGTTAAAGCCAATATGGGCAAACAGAACATTGGCCTTTTTCATTTCTTTATTTGTATTGGGAGCATTAAGTATCTATGGCTACGATCTAATTGTAATTAAAGGTATACCGCTTACATGGAGTAACTTTTTGCCTTACACTGTTCGAATTGTGGTTCCGTTTTCATTCTTGGTTTTACCGATAATTTACTTAGGTAGAACGGCTCAAATTTCCATTTCGAACTCCAATCAGGAAATAGAAAGTGACGAATTAATAATCAAGGGGAGTTCTAACAACGAAGTGCTACATACCTCATTAGACAATCTACTTTACGTAAAAGCTGAGAATAACTATTGCAACATTTACTATTTAAATGCAGATGGTAAAGTTGCTCAAAAGTTGTTTAGGCTTAAAATTTCTGATTTGGTTAATGATGTTGAATGTCTTTCTAGATGTCATAGAGGTTATGCCATTAATCTCAAGAATGTGGTTCACGTTAACCAACTCAAATCAAAAGCTTCAGTGCAGATAAAATGGTGTAATGATTCCATTCCAGTATCCAAAACTTACATCCAAAACATCCAATCTCAGGATTAATTCACCACAAAAAGGCTGTAATCTCACCACATGCAGTATATATAAAGGTCAGTGTTTATAGGTGATTGCTAGTTTCGTTTCAAACCGAATAAGCAAAATTCTATGAACGTTTACGCATTTATCATCCCAGTAGTTTTACTGCTGCTCTTAGCCGAGATAATTGTAACCTGGAGGTTACAAAATGGCAAATACCCTTTTCAAGATACAGTAACCAATTTAGGAACAGGAATAGCCAATCAGTGTGTGAATTTGGCTGTGGCCTTTTTCGTTTACAAATGGTACGGATTCATTCACGGATTAACTCCTTTCAACATTGAATTAACTTGGTATACCGGAATTCTTCTTTTACTACTTCAAGACTTTGTGTTCTATTGGTTCCATCGCTTGGGACACACCATTAATATTTTTTGGGCGGCTCATATGCCACATCATTCATCAGAAGAAATGAATCTTTCTGTTGGTATTAGAGCAAGCTTTACTCAGCGCTTATTCCAATTCCTTTTCTTCGATTGGATTTTGGTTTTTGTTGGCTTTTCACCTGAAGCTGTTTACGCTGTTGCAGGAATTCACTTGTTGTTGGCTTATTGGCACCATACTGCTTACATCAACAAAATGGGATGGTTTGAAAAAATCTTTGTGACCCCCTCACACCACCGCGTACACCATGGCGTAAACCCTCAATATCTTGACAAAAACTTTTCTGAATTTTTGATAGTTTGGGATAAGTGGTTTGGATCATTTGAGCAAGAAGTAGAGGAGGTGTGCTATGGTGTAACCCATCCACCAAGAACGTGGAATCCTATCGCGATTAACTTTCAATTTTGGAAGCAACTTTGGGATGATGCAGTAGCAGCACCATATTTCTGGGATAAAATCAGAATTTGGTTTATGCCATTAGGCTGGAGACCAAGAGGGTTGCCTCCGTATGGCGATAGTGTTTTGGGATACAACAAAACACAACAGGTAAAGTATCAGAGTGAATCGATGTTGAATGCCAAAGCATACTTGATAGTTCAAGTGGCACTATCACTCGTTGTTATTTTTATTACAGTAAACTTAAAACTACCGTTCTTAGTAGAACATCGCATTCTATTGTCGATTGCTATTTTCTTAATGGTAATTGGATGGAGTGGTGTTTTGGAAGCTAAAAAATGGGCAGTTCCATTAGAGATATTCAGAACCCTATTCATGGGGGCTTCATTAATCTATGTGTTTCATGCGTCTGGTTTGTACCCCTATACAAGCTGGTCAACAATTGCTATCAGCTTGGCTGTTGGCTTCAATATTTTCTACAGCACATTTTTTCAAAAAATATGAACAAATCATGAAATTCA
>CAJWSQ010000259.1 GCA_913045895.1 uncultured Flavobacteriales bacterium
AACCAATGCTGCAGCTGGCTGATCAATTTCAACCGTATCATTTGCAACACAACCTTTGTCATCTACAACTTCAAGCGTGTACGTTCCAGCACTAACATTTGGCAAACTAGCACTAGATGCTGATCCATTCCAATATGAATTATAAGGTGATGTTCCTCCAGTTATTGACGTTGTGATTGTACCTGTATTTCCACCATAACAAAGTACATCTGTAGATTGTGTTGTAATTTGAAGAGGAGCACTTGGCTGATTTACAGTAAATGTATCGCTGAAGGTACAGCCGTTGGTATCGGTAACTAATAAAGTATAGTTTCCAGCTGAGAGTCCAGTTATATCTTCAGTTATTGGAGTTAACACATTATAACCTGCAATTCCCCAAGCGTAACTGTAAGGTGATGTACCTCCAGTTGTTGTTACATCAATCTCGCCATCGCCACCTGCATAACAACTTACATCAGTTATTGTGGCAGTTGCTGAAACAGGTAAAGCTGGTTGAGTTAAATTAAACGTATGTGTTTTTTGACATCCATTTGCATCCGTAACCGAAACCGTATAACTACCCGATGATAAATTATTGATGGCCAAAGTAGAATCGCCTGTACTCCAAGCAATGATGTATGGAACTGTTCCTCCTGTAATTGAAATGGAAGCATTTCCATTATTACCTCCATTACAACTGATGTTGTTTGAAGTAGTTGATAACAATAATTCTGCTGGTTCTAAAACAGTTACAGAAGTATCTAGCAAACAGTTGTTATTGTCTTGAACTTGTAACGCATAGGTTGCAGCTGAAAGGTTACTAACAGATGAGTTTGTTGAGTTTAATCCATTTCCACTCCAAGAGTAAGTGTAACCTGTTGTACCACCATCTACATAAGCAGCAATAGCTCCATTATTAAGACCGTTACATGTAACATCAGTAATAGAAACACTATCAAATTGTAATGGTAAATATGGCTGAGCAACTACTCCACTTGCTGTGGCATTACAACCATTAGCATCTTGAACTACAACAGTATACTGATCTGCTGGCAGGTTGGTGAATGCCGTTGATTGTGCATTTAAGTTGGATACTGAGTTTAGGCCCATTAAATCTACATCAAAAGGCGCAACTCCATTGGTAATGTTAACTGCTAACGCTCCTGTAGAATCTCCAAAACACAAAACATCTGTTGCAGAAACCGTAGCCGTAAATGGTTTTGGCTCTAGGTGAATGGTTGTTCCATCAACATGATTGAAGCCAAGCATTGTCCATGTTCCCGAGTAATACGGTATTTTAATGGCTGGACCAATTGGGATTGTTGTTTCCCAAACCGGACCAACACTAAAGTTAACACCAGGGAAAGTAATGGCTGGCGTACAGAATGCTGGAATGAGCAAGAAACATCTTGAATTCCATCCACATGGGTATGGAATTCCCCATTTACTACACCATCTTGGACAACCACCATAAACATCTGGAAAACAGATTCTAGGAATAATTTGCACCTCTGGAAGAGTTAAACTAAAAGAAAGCGCTTCCATCGCGATAGCAAATTGAATACTATCATAAGTGCTGTTACTGAAGGTGTTTTCATCAATTGAGTAATCTGGTTCAACATCCAAGAAATCGTAATTACATGGATATTTAAATGTCAATTCCTCATCACTGTGATAACTAATCGTATCAGCTAATCCTGAGGAAACAACCGCACCACTGCTGCTATTTGTTACCTCATACTCAACAGGCACAGGGAATTTTAATCCTGTTTTTAAATCTGGTTGGAATTTGAATTTTTGAGTGAGATTGAAATAGAATCCCATTTCAGCTCCAAACAAAACATACTCAATAGATGCTGGACCCATTGACCATGAATTAGATAAATTATCGAAGAAAACCTGCATTGGTGGACCAGCTGGTGGTGGAATAGCCTCTGATATTTTAGCCATAACCCCCATCAAATCAAGGGTAATACTTGCATAATTATCGTAACCGTATGCAGATAAGTTAACTCCGTTGAGTGCATCTTCAGTTTCTACAAATGGAAGTGCCAAAGACCCTGTAATTGGAACACTTTGCGAAGGCTGAAATTCAAGTTCTGGAATAGGGCCTAAGTTAACGTGGCAGAAAAATAATTGAGAAAAATCGTTACAAGGAAAATCAGCATACACGTTATCAGGATCAGATGCATCTATACCTAATAAGGTAACCGTTTCATCAAAACCTGTGTTTGGACCAATAATGTATCCCATTGGAGTACATCCAAAGAAACAAACCTTAGCACCTAAGGTAAAATACATTTTCAACCTTAAATCAACCGACATTTTACCAGCGTGTGGAAATTCCGTCTCAAGTTTCCAATCGGTATTTCCAATTTTGGTTACAGTGTGCGAGAAATTGAAATCAATGTGTTCTCCTTTATTGAACGTCTGGTTAGTTGGATAACTCGTTGTAATTACCGCTGGATAATCAATATGGATATCGCCCAACGAAAATCCAGTCATATTGAAATATGACCCAATTAATCCATTGGAACCCGCTACCATTTGAAAACCAAAATCAAATCCACCTAAACTTCCAATGGCACCGAAAGTTGATGGACCTAAATTCCAGCTTTGCTCAAAAATGGTGAAGGAATTATTCAAACTATACGAGCCTTGCGCCCACATACTTTGATCTTGAGTTTGAAATACTGCATTATTATTATGCAGCGTTAACTGTGCTTTACCGGCAGTTGCTACCAGTAAAACCACAATAAGAGAGGTTAACCACTTCAGATTCATGAACCTTAGTATTGTGCTGTAAGTAAGCTTCTGCGAATTTCATCTCCCCACTGCTCTTTGACCTGAGCAGGGTAGTTACCCATAATGATTATGGTATGTTTGAAGTCTCCGGTAACTAAAATGAGCCTTTCAAACTCAAGGTTACCGTTAAGAATAAAGCGTGTTGTAAACAAAACGCCTTCTTTGCCGTTAGTAAGTGTAACCTGTTCTCGGTTGATCAACTGCATGTTTTGCTCAGATAATGATGCACGAGTGTAGTTCATCAAAACCATGGAAACATTTTGATCAGATTCTTGAGTGATAATTGTACCAGCAATCTGTAGGTTTATAAATCCTTCAAAGTCTTGAGATAACTCAAAACCTTCGGGTTTATATAAAGAAATACCAGATTTAGATAAGGGATAAAACTTACCTTCTAGGTCTTGTGCAGAAAGTTCCGTCCATGAGCACACCAATGTGATACTCATACAAATGGACATTATGGTTCTATAGGCTAAAGAACCATTTAGGTTTAAGGTTACCATAAATGAGATATAAGGTTCGGCATAACAAATATAAATTCAACACCTTTGATATCACAAGTATTTTGAAAATTAAATGCGCATTTAATGTGAAATTAATGCGCAGTCATACTTTTGGAAATACCTAATTTTGCAAAATCTTACATTGAAAATACCGGGGGCGACCGGTTTTGACAGCGAGATGAATGGTTATGTAAGCAAGTCGAGCGTTGAGGTATTGCTCGTTAATATCATATCTCAAACTATAACTGGCGAAAATAACTTCGCACTTGCAGCTTAATCACTGCCAAGCAGGATTAGCTTAATCTAAGCCATTAGATGGCTAGACAAGTTGTCTTCAGACGGGATGCGCCCAACGGCCTGTCTAATGAAGGCATCAGATTCGATGGGCTAGAACAATGGATGCTTGGGCCTGCGTTCGAAACTTTACAAGATAAGCTATAAATGGGTTGTTTGTAACCGGTTTATAGTCGAAAACTAAGAACAAACTAAACTTGTAGAAAGCTTAATGATTCCTTGTTTGGACGAGGGTTCGAATCCCTCCGCCTCCACAACCTAAAATAAAAGGCTCCGTAAAAGGGGCCTTTTTCATTGAAGTACATTTGAGTCTGAGCTTGCTCAGAGTTCA
>CAJWSQ010000260.1 GCA_913045895.1 uncultured Flavobacteriales bacterium
TGAAACCAGGCTGTTCAACTATTTGTCCAGTTGAATCTTCAACCCCCTCAGCAAATACTAGATTCTTTTTGAAGTCAATTTCAATGTAACCAGCGGTAAGTTCAATGTCTTCGTATTTAACAACTGCACTACCGAATAAATAGGCTTTTTGAGCTTCAATGTCTATAATCATGGAGTCTTGAGCATCGTAATTTACCATGCTCGATAAAGGCGGTTCTTTTTCTGGTTTTGCTAGAGAGTCTGGGATTGCAGCAATAGAATCATTTTCAGCATTTGCCAAAGGGGTTTCCGTTTGGGCGCCAACATTTGGTACGATTCCTGTTAAAACGAAGAGAATTAACAAGAACACGTGAATTACTTGTGACAATCGGAAATAACTCTCCGTATGTATATCGCTACATTTGTTTAACATTCCTGAATAATGGCGCGCAAAGCTACAAAAGTAATTCCCTTGACAAGTTCTCAAAGAAACATCATACAAGCGATGAACAAACTAATGTTAATAGCGCTGGTTTTGCTCTACCCGACAATAACCTTGCCGCAAACAAAAACAGGCTTTGAAGTTAAACGTGTAATTATTGATGCTGGTCACGGAGGTAAAGATCCAGGTGCTTTAGGTACAGGTCGTTACAATAAAACAGAATCAGATATTGCATTAGATGTTGCTCTAAAAGTTCGTGAATATATCCAGAAATATTACAACAATGTAGAGGTAATAATGACTCGTGATACGGATGTATTTTTAGAATTGAGAGAGCGAACAAAAATTGCAAATGATGCGAAAGCAGACCTTTTTGTCTCCATTCATTGCAACACAAATGGAAATGTTAGAGCGTTTGGATCAGAAACGTATGTCATCGGTTTACACAAATCAGAATCGAACTTAGAGGTTGCAAAACGCGAGAATCAAGTAATCTTTTTAGAAGAAAATTACGAAGAGAAATACGATGGTTTCGATCCAAGTTCACCTGAGAGTATGATTGCTTTGAGCATGATGCAAAGTCAATACTTAGAACAATCAATCTACTTTGCCGATTTGGTTCAAAATCAATTTAGAGAACGAGTTCACCGTAGAGATAGAGGTGTGAAACAAGCTGGATATTGGGTTATTTCTCAAACCATCATGCCTAGTGTTCTAATTGAATTGGGTTTTATCAGTAATCACACAGAAGAAGACTTTTTAAATTCTGAACAAGGCCAGGTTTATATGGCATCAGCTATTTATAGAGCTTTTAAAGATTACAAAACAGCTCTTGAAGGTGAGGATACCTCAATAAGTGCTGTTGATGCAAGCGATTCCAATAAACAAAACGACTCTGAAGAGGTTAAAGAAGAAAACAAAACTGAAAAAAGTGAACCAGTTGAAGAAACTACAAGCAAAGTAGAATCAGAAACTGAAACTAAAAAATCAGATGTTGTTTTTAAAGTGCAAATTGCTGCATCAAGTACGCAAGTGGCACTTAAACCTGAAAATTTCAATGGCTTAGATAAAGTGCAAGAACAAAAGCTTGATGGTGTATATAAATATACTGTTGGTGAAGAAACGGAGTTTGAATCTGCTGTGGCAATTCAGCGCGAAGTAAGAAGTGCAGCATATAAAGATGCATTTATCATCGCCATGTATCAAGGAAAAAGAATTTCTTTGCAAGAAGCCTTTGAAATCATTAAAAACCAATAGATAAACCGTTGTGAAAGTATCAAACGAATTCAAAGTAGGTCTAACCGTATTAATAGCCATCGTTTCTGTATACTTTGGTTTTAATTACCTAAAGGGAATAGATTTATTCAGTAACTCCAGACAGTTTTATGGTGTGTATCCTAAAATTGATGGGTTAGGAGTAGATAATCAAGTTCAGCTAAATGGGTTGCGAATTGGTAGAGTGAATAAGATTGAATTTATGCCTGATGGATCGGGAAACATCTTAGTTGGATTTACTATTGAAAACGAAAATGTAAGAGTTCCTAGAAACTCAATTGCTCGTATCGCTAGTTTAGATTTATTTGGATCTAAAGCCATTGTACTAGGCATTGGTACTAGTGAAGAAGATGCTCAAGTAAATGATACGCTAGCTTCATCTATCGAAGGTGATTTGAAAGCCGAAGTAGATCGTAGGTTACAACCATTAGAGCAAAAAACTAACGACCTAATCAGTTCGGTTGATTCATTAGTCACTATTGCTCAAACCATCTTGAATGAAGATGCTGTTGACGATTTAACCATTAGCTTTAAGGGAATCAGACAATCTGTTATGACTTTAAAGTCAACGATGGAACATGTGGATGATTTAGTTGAGAAAGATGGTAAAAAGCTAACTGGCATCTTAGATAACATGCAGAGCATTACTTCCAACTTAGAACAGAATAATGCTGAAATTTCATCAGCGCTTAAAAATGTAGCAAGTATTACAGATTCTATTGCTGCCAGTGACTTGGTTGGTACGGTAAATAATGCTGGAAAAGCCATGCAAAGTGTTACTGATGTAATGAATAAAATTGAGCGTGGAGAAGGTACTTTGGGCTTGTTGATTAATAACGATACGTTATACAATAACCTAGAAGCGGCATCATTAGATTTAGATCTTTTATTAGAAGATATGCGTGTTAACCCAAAAAGATACGTACATTTTTCTATCTTCGGCAAAAGCGAAAAGAATAAGGATAAACCTACCAAAAAAGACCGAACTCAATGATTTCCAGTATTTTGTTTGTGGCTGCTTTAATCGCAGCATCTGTATTATTTGCTAAAAATGTGGGCAAAATCAGAAGAAATATCCTCTTAGGAAGGGATATTGACCGCACTGATAACAGCTCTGAGCGTTGGAGTACGATGGCAAGGGTTGCTTTGGGGCAATCTAAAATGGTTGTAAGACCAATTGCCGGGTTGATGCACATTTTTGTATATGTCGGATTTATGATCATCAATATTGAGGTTCTTGAAATCATATTGGATGGTATTTTTCATACACACAGAATTTTCCACAACATCTTAGGCGATTTTTACTACTTCGTAATTGATGTTTTTGAAATCTTAGCTTTACTAGTTGTAGTTGGAGTAGTGGTTTTCTTACTGAGAAGATTAGTTGCTCGTATTCCTCGTTTTTGGAAACCAGAGATGAAAGGGTGGCCAACTCAAGATGCACTCAATATCCTTTACATTGAAATTATTCTCATGTCTGCATTTTTAATAATGAATGCTGCAGACAGCGTTTTAATGAACACAAATCCCGAGGTTTTAGCTGAAGCAGGCTTACAGAAGTATGCATTAGAAATGCACGGTAATTTCATCATCAGTCAATTATTCACAGGTATTTTACCTTCAAATATTGCAACGCTAGCAATCATTGAACGCGTAGCTTGGTGGTTACACATATTAGGAATTTTGGCATTCTTAAATTACTTACCATTCTCAAAGCATTTCCACATCATCTTAGCATTTCCAAATACGTTTTTCTCAAACTTAAAACCTAAAGGACAGTTCAATAACTTAGAATCTGTTACCAATGAGGTTAAATTGATGATGGATCCAAATGCCGATCCATTTGCTGCTCCAGCTCCTGAAGAAGGTGAAGAACATCAATCGTTTGGTGCTAAAGATGTAAAAGACTTAACCTGGAAACAGTTAATGGATTCATACACGTGTACTGAGTGTGGACGATGTACGAGTGAGTGTCCAGCCAACCAAACAGGTAAATTATTATCGCCACGTAAAGTGGTAATGAACGTTCGTGATCGTTTAGAGGAAGTAGGAAATAACCTCGATAAACACGGAGCTGATTATGATGATGGTAAAACATTGCATAGTTACATTTCAGCTGAAGAACTTTGGGCTTGTACATCTTGTAATGCCTGTGTTCAAGCTTGTCCAGTTAATATCGAT
>CAJWSQ010000261.1 GCA_913045895.1 uncultured Flavobacteriales bacterium
ACAGATAAAGCTATAAATCCTACAAATGTTATGGGTGCAAGTAAGCGTTTAGCTGAAATTTTGTGCAATCAATTACAAAATAAAAATGGAACTCAATTTGTTACGGTTAGATTCGGAAACGTGCTCGGCAGCAGTGGGAGCGTAATACCTTTATTCAAGGAGCAAATTGAAAAAGGGGGATATGAGCATTTCATGCTTAAAGAAATTTATGAACAACCTCGTTCAATAAAAGATTCTCTAAGAGGTAGACTATTAGCAGAAAAAGGTATTATCTCAATGCGTGGCGTTGATGAATACGAAGCTAAATTCACCAATGCGAAACGTATACTGATAATTGCATGTGGTACTTCATGGCACGCAGGACTAGTTGCCGAGTATATGATTGAAGAATTCGCACGAATTCCAGTTGAAGTTGAATATGCCTCAGAGTTCAGATATCGCAACCCCGTAATTGATGAATCAGATGTAGTAATAGCAATTTCTCAATCTGGAGAAACTGCAGATACACTTGCAGCGATTGAATTAGCTAAATCTAAAGGAGCAACGGTATTTGGTATTGTAAATGTTGTTGGATCATCAATAGCTCGTGTTACACACGCTGGAGCATATACACACGCTGGTCCAGAAATCGGTGTAGCATCTACCAAAGCATTTACGGCACAAGTATCAGTACTTGCACTAATCGCTTTAGAAATTGGCCGCAAGAAAGGGACGCTAAATCAAAGTCAGTTCCACAAGTTAATTACTGAATTAGATACTATCCCACAAAAAGTAGAAGCTGTATTGAAGTCTGAGCCTGAAACGGTTGAAATTTCAAAACAATTTAAAGATGTTGCTAACTTCTTGTATTTGGGTAGAGGTTTCAATTTCCCAGTTGCATTAGAAGGTGCTTTGAAATTAAAAGAGATTTCATACATCCATGCTGAAGGTTATCCTGCAGCTGAAATGAAGCACGGACCAATTGCTTTGATTGACGAAAATATGCCAGTAGTTGTTATCGCTACAAATACTGGACATTACGAAAAGGTTGTAAGTAACATTCAAGAGATAAAAGCCAGAAATGGTAAAATCATAGCTGTAGTTACAGAGGGTGATGATACCATTAAAGAAATGGCAGATTTCACAATTGAAGTTCCACAAACGGAGGAAGCTTTCACTCCATTAATTACTACTATTCCTTTACAACTGCTTTCTTATCACATAGCAGTAATGAGAGGATGTAATGTAGATCAACCAAGAAACTTAGCGAAAAGCGTTACAGTAGAATGATATTCAGATGTGGGTCAAGTTTATTTGGCCCACATTACAATTTTCTCGTTGTTTTGAAATTGCGATATGTCATTTGTAGCTAATGTCGCAATAACATCAATAAGTGGTAATATTCCCAATCCCCCACCTAGCGTTAAAGTATAAACTACAGGTACTTTAGCATCGGTACCTAAATACAATCTATGCACACCAAATGGGCCAAGAGTTATAGCTAACAAAACCGTGTGTAGTTTTATCTTTTTAAGGTTGTATTTCGCGTTATAATCATAAAAGTTATCGTTATCTATTATCTGCAACATCCATTCATTTGAATTAATAGGCTTATTCAGGTTATCTGTTGAAATACTAATATCATTGTCTAAATTGATACCTGAGTCAGTAGAATAAGCTGTATTTGCAAGAAATACCCCTAAAAAAACGAGTGTGTTAACTAATTTTTTGGAATTTTTCATCGATGTTATTTGCGAATACGCAATTTATGATAATTTCGAACAGTATAAAGTCTAACTATTCCAAACATTATTGTAAAATGAAAAAAGTGTACATGTTTGCTGTTGCTTTAGCAACAGTAGGATTTACAGCTTGTGGTGGTGGTTCTAACGAACACGCTCAACCTGAAGCTGCAGAAGAAGTTCAAGAACAAGTTGATGAAGCAGCAGAAGATGCTGGTGAAGCAATGGAAGATGCCGGTGAAGCTGCAGAAGATGTTGGTGAAGCCGCAGAAGATGCTGCTGAGGATGTTTCTGAAGAAGTAGAAGAAACAGCTGAAGAAGTAAAAGAAGAAGCTCACGAAGAACATCACTAAGATATTCTTGAGAAAAGAAAAGCCGATCAGAAGAATCTGATCGGCTTTTTTTATTTCGTTTCTAGAACTTCAAGAGCTCTAGAAATTACCTGATCGCCCTGATTCCAGATCGGATAAAAACCATCGTTATTCCAAATGTTTCTGGCGATGTAAGACTTCAATCTTCTCTTGATATTAGTCTTACTGTTTTCAATTCCAGATTTATTTCTAGCCACACCATTGTTTGAGGCATAATCAACAAAATCTTCAAAAATTGATTCTGAGATATTGAAGTTATCATCAAAAGCTTTGTATGAGCCCAATGCTTTTAGTTCATCACGGTGCTTATCAGCATAATTCCACGCCCATTCATATATAAGTCCGTTGTAGATGATATGATTGTAATAAGTTGATGAACCTGATGTATCGTAAGGAATAAAGTAATCTGGTACAATACCGCCTCCACCGTATACAATTTTACCGCCAGGTGTTGTGTATTTCAGCGAATCGTTGATTTGAACACTATCCTTGCTGAACATTTCTCCATGCTCGTATCTATCATACATTTCTTCATTGTATGATTCTGTACCATTGGTGTATGGTTTTTGAATACACCTTCCAGTTGGTGTATAATATCTAGCTATGGTTAAACGCGTGGCAGAACCATCAGGCCACATAGTTTGCTCTTGAACCAATCCTTTTCCGAAAGTTCTTCTTCCAACTATATATCCTCTATCGTTATCTTGAATTGCTCCAGCTAAAATCTCACTTGCACTGGCAGATGCTTCGTCAACCAACACCGCAACATCAGTTCCCACTAAAAGGTTATTACCCGATGCTTTAAAATCTTCTCTAGGTCTTGACCTACCTTCGGTGTAAACGATAAGTTCACCAGCAGATAAAAACTCATCAGCAATGGAAACGGCTGCATCTAGAAACCCACCTCCATTACCGCGAAGATCTACAATTAGCTTTTTCATTCCTTTATTAAGTAGTTTCTCTGAAGCCTGAGTAAACTCATCAAAAGTGGTTTTCGCAAATCGGCTTACTTTAATGTATCCAGTAACATCATCAACCATATATGCTACTTCAACACTGTGAATTGGAATTTTATCTCTAACAATGGTGAACTTCAAACTATCATTAGAAGCACGTTTAATTTGCACATTCACCTTAGTGCCTTTTTCACCCTTGAGTAATCTCAGCACATCACTATTTCTGATTCCATTGCCAGCAATAACTTCTTCATTAACGGCAATAATTCGATCTCCAGCCTTTATCCCCACTTTTTCAGAAGGTCCACCAACAAGCGGTGTAACAACTACAACGGTATCCTTTTGAATGTTAAATTGAACACCAATTCCTTCAAAGTTACCTTCAAGGGGCTCGTTCATTTCAGCCAACTCTTCGGCAGTGATATAATAACTATGCGGATCTAATTCTTGCAGTATAAATTGAATGGACTTATCAACCAATTCTTTTCGCTGAACAGAGTCTACGTACTCTTGATCGATGTATTCAATAATCTGATCTAGCTTTTGAGTTTCACCAGAACGACTTCTTAATGCTTTGAGAGGAGAATTTCCAGAAACGATAACATCTCCAGAATTCAGATTGGTTCCTAGCACAAACCCCATAATCATGGCAATTGCCAACAAGACTGGGATAAAAACTTTCCATTTATTCATACTTGTTCAAAGGTATAGCTCCATTTTTAACGAAGAACACCTTTAACATGTTTATATGATGTGGAATAAAAAAAGAGGACTCGTTGCCGAACCCTCTTTGATTGTACCCGGGGCGG
>CAJWSQ010000262.1 GCA_913045895.1 uncultured Flavobacteriales bacterium
TCGACACCACTTATGAAGACATGGTGAACATGAAACTCACTGGAAACATGGCTCCATTGAGTGATATCATTCGCAGTAGAATTTTGAAAGAGATTCCACTGGAGCTATTCGGAATTGAAGAAAGTAACCTGATTGATATTATAGCAAATGCTCCTGATAAGGTTACTGCTTTTATAGGTACCATGTTCGAAATCTCGCGCCATTATGATGTAACTCGTGAAAGCTTTTACCTAGCTTCATTAAGAAGTTACCAAGAAAGTCATGAGAATTACTTTGCTGATATTGAGCAAGAGGTTAAAAAATTCTCGAAACGCTATCAGGTTGATCTAAACAGAAAGATTGAATCGGAATACTTAGAAGAGATTTTAAAAGTAGAATTTGAATACACCATTGATTACGACACTTTATCTAATGGTGATTACCCTGATGAAATTCGCTCCATATTCATACCGAAAGAAAAGAAGCTACTCATTGCTAAAAGTGTTTCTGAAACCCAACGCGTATTCATCTTAGCTAAAGAGCTTGGTTACGCTCACATGAAAATCACCCAGCGCCCCCTCACCTTCACGTGGATTAAATTCGAGCATTTTGAAGATGTGCTTAATAACTTCAAAGCTTCTTATTTCGCAGGTGCTCTTATTTTACCAGAAGAACGCTTGGTTAACGACATCAAGGCCTTCTTCGAACGTAAAACGTGGGATCCAGAGGCATTCTTAGATATTGTATTCAACTACACCGATTCTGCTGAAACTTTCTTTCAGCGTTTAACCAACTTGCTTCCTAAGCACTTTGGCATTAAGCAATTGTTCTTCTTGAGATTCTCCTATACTGATGAATCTCCATTCCCTAAACTCACCAAAGAATTGCACTTAAGTAGAATTCACCAACCACACGCTATTAAGAACCTAGAACACTATTGCTTGCGCTGGGTAAGTACCGATATCTTATTGAACAGGAAGAAATATCCTGTAAAAGATAATATCCGCGTTGGCGCACAACACAGTAAATATCTTTCTGGAGATGAATATTTGATTTTATCAGCCAGCAATTCTGATCCGTTTATTGAGGGGAAATCTCGCAGTGTTTGTATCGGTATTGAATTGAGTACGAAACAGAAGAAGAAAATCAATTTCTGCGAAGATGAATCTGTAAATACGCGCTTGGTTGGAACTACATGTGAAAGATGTGCTGTTGAGAATTGCGATGAACGCGCTTCAAAACCAACAGTATTAAAAACTCAATTACACAATGCTGAGATTGAAAAACAGGTTTATGATTTAATCGGGAAATAATTTAAGAAAGTGTTTGCGCTCTGAAGTCGGTTGGTGAGATTCCTTCTTTCTTGTGAAAAATACGACTGAAGTAATTCGGATCGTTGAAGCCAGATGCAAACGCTACTTCTTTTACGCTGATTTCATCGTTATTCAAAAGCTTTTTAGCGTGTTCAATGCGTTCATCTAAAATCAGCTGCGCGGGTGTAATTCCAAATTCATCTGTAAACGAACGATAAAAACTGGATTTACTCATACAAGCCACTTTGCACAAGTCTTCAATCTTGATATCCGTATGTAAGTGCTTGGCAATGTAGCCCAAAACCGCATGAAAAGGAGTTGCAGTAACGTCTTCTTTATGCGATTTTTTGATGGTAGTTAAATGCTGCAAGCGCAACATATTCAATACCAACTGACGCATAATGATATCCGCTTCGTATTCTTTAAACGGATCATCACTTGAGAAAACCTTAAGCAGCTTAGTACTCAACTTAGCCAACTCCCCACTATTCTTTAAAATAAGCTCACTAAAATCAATCTTCCACTCATCAGCAGAAACACCCAACAATTTGTTTTGCTCGTTAATTGATGTCAACTGTCTAAACAGGTAATCATTATCAATCACCAAAGCCGTACACTGCGTTGGTTTTTCTTCATAAGCTTCAGGAAAATCAATACGCATTAACGTATTAGAAGGAGCTAAAACTGTTTCACCAGGAACGTAATCAAAAGCATCCATTCCATCTAAATGCATGATTTTTTTTCCACGCAACATAGATGTGATAGTAAAACCGTTGAATTTTAAATGGAAGTCTTCTGCTTGCTGATGTGTTTCAAACACGTTTAACTCACAGAAATCCAAGTTGAATTTGGTTCTGTGTTCCACCATAGAAGAGAGTTTTTCTACGGGCGTCAATTTATATGGTTTGATAAGCTCCATCTCGTTTTCCCGAGCCTTGCAACTAAATTATAATTTATAACGGAATAACCAACGGATATGTTTTGGGAAAATAATGCTAGCGATTGAAACAAAAGTCCATTTTAAGTGAGTAATTACTTACCACATTTGAAAAAACCAAATTTAACTAAGATTAATATGGAAAATGCAGTAGCGTCATTCCCATTCGTGGGAAAAGAAGTGAGCTTTAAATCTCACTATGATAACTTTATCGGAGGTAAATGGGTTGCTCCGGTAAAAGGTGAATATTTTGATAATACTTCACCTGTAAACGGACAGTTAATATCTAAAGTAGCACGTTCTACTAAAGAAGATGTTGATTTAGCATTAGATGCTGCACACGAGGCTTTTAAAACTTGGGGTAAAACTTCTGCTACTGAAAGAAGCAGAGTTTTAAACAAGATTGCCGATGTAATGGAAGAAAACTTAGAGTATTTAGCAACAGCTGAAACCATTGATAATGGTAAAGCAATTCGCGAGACGATGGCTGCTGATTTACCACTTTGTATTGATCACTTCCGTTATTTTGCTAGCGTTATTCGTGCTGAAGAAAGTACTATTTCTGAATTAGACGAAAACACAGTAAGTATTGCTTTACACGAACCAATTGGTGTTGTTGGACAAATTATTCCTTGGAACTTCCCATTGTTAATGGCTACTTGGAAAATTGCTCCAGCTATTGCTGTTGGTAACTGTACAGTTGTAAAAGCTGCAGAACAAACACCAACTTCAATTATGTTATTGATGGAGTTGTTACAAGATGTTGTTCCTGCTGGTGTTATCAACGTAGTAAACGGATTTGGTGTTGAAGCTGGTAAACCATTGGCTCAATCTCCTAAAATTGCTAAAGTATCATTCACCGGTGAAACAACTACTGGTCGTTTGATTATGCAATACGCATCTGAAAACATCATTCCATCAACTATGGAATTAGGTGGTAAATCGCCAAACATTTTCTTCAAATCTGTAGCTGATGCAGATGATGAATTCTTCGACAAAGCAGTTGAAGGTGCTGTATTATTCGCTTTAAACCAAGGTGAAGTTTGTACATGTCCTTCAAGATTATTGGTACACGAAGACATCTATGATAAATTCATGGAGCGCGTTGTTGCTAGAACAAAAGCAATTAAAACAGGTAATCCGTTAGATCCTTCAACAATGATGGGTGCTCAGGCTTCTAATGACCAGAAAGAGAAAATTGTTTCTTACATGAACATTGGTAAAGAAGAAGGTGCTGAAGTTCTTTGTGGTGGTGATGTTAACCACTTAGGTGGTGAGTTTGAAGAAGGATACTACATCCAACCAACAATCTTCAAAGGACACAACAAAATGCGCATCTTCCAAGAAGAAATCTTCGGTCCTGTATTGGCAGTAACAACTTTCAAAACAACTGAAGAAGCTATTGAAATTGCAAACGATACCATGTATGGTTTAGGTGCTGGTGTTTGGACTCGTGATGCTCACGAATTATACCAAGTACCACGTGCTATTGAAGCTGGTCGTGTGTGGGTAAATAACTACCATGCATATCCTGCTCACGCACCATTTGGTGGATACAAGAAATCAGGTTTTGGTAGAGAGAACCACAAAATGATGTTGGATCACTACCG
>CAJWSQ010000263.1 GCA_913045895.1 uncultured Flavobacteriales bacterium
GATTTGCTTACGCTGTTGAATTTCTTTTGAGCCGAGTTTACCAAGCGTTAAAATGTCTTCCATCAACTTGGTCATTCGATCTACACCTAGTTTAATTCTATTTACAATACCAATAATGCGATCCGTTTTTAAGCTTGGGGTTTTAGAATAGAGTAATTCCAAAAGTTCAATATCAGATCGGATAATGGTTAATGGTGTTCTCAATTGGTGCGATGACATCATTACAAAGTTTCGCTGAAACTCATTCAACTCAGCTTCTTTACGAATGTTTTTAACGCGCTCCTCTTCTATTTTTCTACGAATACTAACATCACGTGAGCTAGTTTCAAGCATGGTCGTTTCACCATCTGAATTTCGAATGATACTCGCAGTGGTTTCTAGCCAAACGTAATCGTTGTTCTTGTGCTTAAATCGGATTTCAGCCAATATCCTTCCCTCTTGGCTGTGCTGGATTTTATTTTCCAAATCCATCATCTTAGCCATATCATCAGCGTGGATATAGTCTAAAGGTGAATGACCTATTAACTCTTCTTCATCGTATCCTAAAATCGCAGTAGCTGCTGGTGATGTGTATCTAAAATCTCCGTTTATTTCATGTAAACAGATAATATCTGCACTACTTTCTGCAATGGTTCTAAAGATGTTCTCGCGCTGCTCTAACTGCTGACTGAACTCCATTAGAGTAGTTACATCATAGAGTGTAACAATGATCTCATTTTCATACTCAGCATTTTCTTGACGTAAGATGATCATATCAAACCACCTCATACCAATTTTACTGTGCATCCTAATTTTAGCTTCAATCAGCTTAGAACTTCCATATCTAATTTTATCGAATGATGTTTTGGTAAGCTCCAGATCATCTTCATGAATCATGTCGAAGAGCTTCACTCGGAAAACATCTTCAATTTTGGTAATGGTTAGGTATTTTACAAATGCTGGATTGAAGTAATTAAACCTTCCGTTATCATCTAACCTACCAACTACTACACGCAACGACTCTAAAATACCGCGATATTCTCGTTCTTTTCGGAGTAAATAGTTTTGAGTGTTCTTAAGTTCGGTAATGTCTGTAGCAATACCTAAAAGGTGCTTCTCTCCAGAGGTTCTTGTGAGTGGTGATTTTATCGTTTGAAAAATGCGTTCTTTACCCGATTTATCGGTAAATGTTTCCTCAACAACCATGGATTTGTCGTTGGTTAAAACGTCATTTTCAATGTAGTCGTAATAGTTATTTTCTTCCTCGTTGTAATGAAGCTGACGAGATGATTTATTGATAATTTGATCAATTGGCTTGTTGAAGAGTTCAGCCATTCTTTCGTTAACCAATAAGAACTTGCCTTCTTTATTTTTTACAAAGATGATTTGCCTACTGGTATTTAAAATCGAGTTGACAAATTTATTTTGTTCCTCAAGCTCTCTCAGTGCAATGGTTTCGCGATGAACATCACGAGTGGTTCCAATGATCCTCACTGGCTCACCAGATTCATTATAAATTGCTTTTCCGCGATGAGCCGTGTATATGTATACTCCAGATTTAGTTTTCATCCGATATACAGCCTCAGGCATAATATCTTTAGAATTTACAAATTGAGCAACTGGTTTACGAGCAATTTCAATATCATCAGGATGTACTAAGCTTCTCCAAAAATCTATTGTTGGCTCAATTTCATCTGGCGAATAACCAACAATGGACAACCATTTGGGCGAGAAATAGATATAATTGTTTTTTACATCCCAATCCCAAACACCTTCGTTCGCTGCTTGCAGCGCGAAATTGTAGCGCTGCTCATCTTGAAAAGAAACTTCAAGGTGTGCAAGATCCGTTTGAATTTTGGCTTTTATGCTATTGATCTTGTCTGGATGCTCATCACAAAGCTCTTTTATCTGATCTACAAGATGATTAAGCTTTTTATCAAGCTCATTGCTCATGTCAGCTTAGTTGTTTTCCTGAATAACTTCTTTTGGGGTTTTCCCATAAACCTCTCTAAAACACTTAGAGAAATAGGCATGGCTATGAAAGCCAGATTCAAAGGCAATTTCTTTTACGTTGGCCGCGTTGCTTTTAATCAACTGCATGGCATATTCTAAACGGAATTCCCTTACAAATTGCGAAATGCTCTTACCTGTAATTGCCTTAACCTTCTTTTGAACACTACTTCTGCTGTAACTCAAATTATCGGCAATGATGTCTAAATCCAACTTATCATCTTGAATGTTATCCATCAAAAACCCTCTTAATTCAGCTAAGAACTTTTCGTCTTTAGAAGTTGCAAAAACCTTATCAGGAGAACTTAGAATTCTCTTGGTCATCAGCTCTCTTCGTGAAAGCAGGTTTTCTAATACCAATAACAGTTCTTTGTGTTCAAATGGTTTGGTTAGATAATGATCTGCTCCAGATTCATATCCTTCAATTTTATCATCAAAAGTATGTTTGGCGGTTAACACAATTACTGGAGTGTGCGACATCGATTCATCTTTGCGCAATTCCTTTAAAAACTCGAGTCCGTCCATTACAGGCATCATCAAATCAAGGATAATTGCATCGGGTTTTTTGCTACGGGCTTTGGATAATCCATTTAACCCGTTTAATGCTATTTCAACATCATAATCGCAAATTTCAAGAAGATCTCTTAGAGACTCAACAATTTGCTTATCGTCTTCAATTACTAAAATGTGTTTAGGCTTCATGGCGTGCTTATTCTGTTTTAAACGAATATAAGCAATCCTATAAATTATGGGTTACTTCTGAAAGGAGTACTACATTTGCAGCCCATTTTTTATGGTAAGAGGATTTGGATGGAAATTAAGCTGAAATACCAAGACGAGTTAAAAGAACCTTTTTTTAAATCAATTCAACAAGCGGCTAAGGAGTTAAATCAACCTGCTTATGTTGTTGGTGGATGGGTTCGCGACTTGATCTTAGATAGACCAAGTAAAGATGTTGATATTGTTACTGTTGGTAGTGGTATTGAATTAGCAGAATTAACCGCCAAAAAAGAAAAGGCTGAAAACATCAGCGTTTTTAAAAACTTCGGAACTGCCATGATTAAACTCACCGATTGGGAGGTTGAATTTGTTGGTGCTCGTAAAGAATCATACAACAGAGACAGTCGCAAACCCATTGTTGAGAATGGTACCATAGAAGACGATCAAAACAGAAGAGATTTTACCATTAATGCAATGTCTATCAGCTTAAACGAAGCTGATTATGGTACTTTGATTGATCCGTTCAACGGCCTTTTAGATTTAGAGAATAAGATCATTCGAACTCCATTGGATCCAGATATCACTTTTAGTGATGATCCATTAAGAATGATGCGTGCCATACGTTTTGCTTCTCAACTTGATTTTCAAATTCATCACGATACGTTGGGATCTATTTCTAAGAATCACGAACGCATTGAAATTATTTCGATGGAACGTATCACAGAGGAATTGAATAAAATAATGGCCTCGCCTCAACCAAGTATTGGTTTATCGCTTCTATTTCAAACAGGTTTGCTCAAGCATTTCTTGCCTGAATTATGTGATTTATACGGTGTTGAAGAAAAGAATGGCATCTCTCACAAAGAGAATTTTTACCACACATTAGAGGTTGTAGATAATGTTTCTAAAGTAAGTGATAACGTATGGTTGCGATACGCTGCACTCTTCCACGATGTTGGTAAACCTCGCACCAAGCGCTACATCAAAAAAACATGGACCTTCCACTCCCACGAGTTTGTAGGTTCTAAAATGATACCCGCTATATTCAAACGCTTGCGTTTACCATTAGATCACAAAATGAAATATGTGAAGAAAATGGTAGCGTT